>CAYMLC010000159.1:0-7631 GCA_964390765.1 uncultured Nitrospirales bacterium | reverse complement strand
AAGTGATCAACTTAGACGAGGTCACGCCTGCGCCCGGCTTCAGCCTGAGCGGCGACGAGATCCGCGCCTATGCCGCGGGGCTGCGCCACCACGAATGGACGTGGAACGCGCCGGACGTCAACCGGGATGTGCGGTATGCGGAGAACGGCTTCTTCAATACGCTTGGTGGTTTGTTGGGCGTGAGCCCCGGTGATCTCGACAACATCTTCCACGAAAGCGTACCCGCGTCGGCGCCGCAAGACGAGGACACCTATCGCGACCGGAACCCGGCGGCGGCACCCTACGAAGCGTTCAACGTGTTGCCGGCCGATGCACAATTGAGCGCGATGCAGTTTGCCGTGAACGCGGTGGACAGCCGCGACCGCGACCACTTCCGCACGACGATCACGACGGCCAAGACCGATCTGCTGCAGCGGCCCAACGAGCTTGAGCAGGCCGAGCGCGAGGCCGCCTCGGGCGCCTCCCCATTGTCTTTCGAGGCACTGCGCCGGCCGTTCCCCAACCGTACTGGCAATGCCCTGCCAAGAGAGTTCTTAGATACGGCGGAGGCCGACGCCCCCTTTGCCGGCTTTGCGTCCAGCTACTTCGCCGTACCCGAGAACGACGTGCTGGTGCCCGAGGATGTGCAGCAGTTCATCGAAGACGACCTGGGCCGCGAAGGCGTCGACCTCGACTTCGAAGACGACTGGTGGGCCGGGCAAGTCGTCAGTCAAGCGCCAGACGGCAAACCGGTTGCCGAAGAGCGGCACATCAGCTACACCGTGGCCGGCCTCGAAGCCATCCGCATCAACGAGATCATGGTGCGCCCCACCCGCCGCGTCGATGGCGAAGCGACACCGGGGGTGTTTGCGTTGGACTGGGGCGGGCTGCCGCGCACAGGAACCTACTTGGCGCCGACGACCGATCCAACCGCACCGGGCAGCTTGTTTTTGTTCGACCCCTCACCCTACCGCGCTACAGTCGACCTAAACACGCAGCTCAACGACGGGCTTCTGCCAGAATTTGTGGTGCTGGCGCAGGACCTGCCCCGCTATGCTGCACAACTTGGTGTCGGGGGTGCGGGCGTAGAGCCACCGGAATCTCCGTCTTCGTGGCTCATTCCAACGGGTCCTGCGCTGGGGGACACCGCGGTGTGGTCCACCGACCGCTACTTCGTGGATGGCGATGATCCGGACGACTTTGGCTACAACCCACGCCGCGACCTACCCAACATCAGCCAGCACCTGTTCCTGGAGAGCAGTGGTTTACCGGCTGGGCGCTACTACCTGACCCTCAATATGCGTGGCACCGACGGCACGCCAAGCATCGAAGACGATGACACGGATGCGTTCAGTTACGCCATCAAGTATGTGCCTGTCGTCATCGATGATGGTGTAGTTCAGTTGCTGGGCGGTGGCACCGATTTCCGCACGCGTGTTGCCGGAACCGTGCTTGACGATCTGTTGGACTTCTCCGACGAAGAGATTTTCAATGGCTTCCTGAGCAGCGACGACTACTGGACAACCGGTCGGGGCGAGGCGGAGTTCCTGGCGCAGCACTTTGCCACGCCACCTGAAGAACACTACGGGCAAGATCCCAACGGCAATCTGGATGGGCGTGTTTTCCTCGACGGCGCGCCGGTGGTGCAGAACGACGCATCGAATGGTTACTTCGAGCGTGGCCTCTACTATGCCGCGCGTCAAGTCGGTACACCGAGCGGGATACCTGGCGACTTCGCTCTGGCTTCACTTCTCCCGTCCCGGGGCGATGGTACCGTTGTCGATTTGTCGGCGCTGCCCCCCGCCCAAAGCACTTTGGTAACCGAAGACACGCACACGGTGACCATTGCACCGCGATTGGAATTCGATGTCGATGCAGACAATGACCCCGAGTTCTTTACGTTGGCGCTGTGTGTGGCAGTCAAGCTGAACTACAGTACTGATCTCGGCGCGACGAATGACGACGAGTTGGCCATCAACTACTTTGAGTTCAGCCAAGAGCCGGAGCACGAATACATCGAGTTGGCGAATGTCTCGGACGAGGCGGTGGACATCGGCGGGTGGACGGTGGAGGTGGGCGAGCCGCGCCGGCCGGGCCGGCGGCCGAGCACGTTCTTTACGCAGATGACCGTACCGGACGGCACGCAGATTGCCCCGGGCGGCTATGTGCTGCTGGCGCCGAGCGCTTTTGATACGACGGCGACGGGCAACAACCTGCCGCTGCTGGACCGTTGGCAGGGTGCGCCGCCCTTGCGGGCGCCGATTCCGATCAGCGGCGAGCCGCTGCTGGCGCGCAACGGCATCGGCATGGCGGCGGGTGCCTCGGGCGATGTGGCCGGTGACGGTCCGGCCCCGCTCGCCTACAGCGAGCCCTTCGAGATTGCGAATGTGAGCGTACCGCCATTTCGCGATGCGCTGGCGTTTTCCTCTGGCGACGACTTCACGGGCAGCGTGTTCGAGCGCCAGCCGTTCGACCCGCGTCTCCTTACGGGCACGTATTTCGGCGACGTGCCTGCGCGCACGGACTACATCGACAACAACGGCGACGGTTTCCGCGACGACTTCAGCGACGAACTTCTACCCGGCAACGTCGACCTACCCGACAACGTCGACCTGTCCGGCAACGGCATCCTGTCATCGGCCACGCCTTACCGCGATTTGCCGGCCGACCTGTCCGTCGCGTCGCGTACGTTCACGGGTACGGCGGACACGCTGGCCAACACCAACCGTGCGTGGGACCGCATTATCCCGTGTGCGGTCGAGTTCAGCAGCGATGCCTTTCCCGGCGTGGCCTCGCTGGAGGCGGTGAGCAATGTCGACGATATCGCGCAACTCGTCTTGCGCGGCGGCATCTTCCCCAATGCGCCGGAAGAGGATGGTGTCGACAACGACGGCGACAACCGGTTCCTTGATTTCGGCGGCCTGCCACGCGACGGCGAGTTGCTGCTCGACATGGTCGACAGCGACGGCGACGGGCTGATCGACGAGGCGGACGAGGGCATCGACGAGGGGCGCACCACCAACGCCCTGGCGTGGGCGCCGCAAGACCTCGAGTTGCTCTTCTACCGCGACCGCCGGGATTACACACGTGAACTCGTTAAAGCATTTGGGGACGCCGAACTTGCCAACCCGGGCGACCCGGTTATCGTCAATAGCGACCGCGCGCGCAACGCCCTGACCGGCAGGCTGTCCACCACCACTGTGTTCATCCCGGGGATAGGCAATGTGGATGGTTTCGGTAGGTTCAATCTGCCCGACGGCGTGCCGCCCGACTCGAATCCCGAGTTGGCCCTGCAGGACTACGTGGGCGCGTTCGAGGACCCGGCGGAGTGGAAGGCGTTTCTGCACAAGCGCTGGTATCCGGGCGATGCCGTGTTCGTGACGCTGTACGGCGGCCCGCCGGCGCACGAGCGCATCGTCGACCAGGCGACCTATACCCAGTACGACGTGGAGAACCGCACGATCGACGACATCGTGCCGACGCCGTACCGCGATGCGGCGGGCGACCCGCTCAATGCCATCCCTCCGCGCAACACGATCTGGGCGCCGAACCACATGGGGCTCGATTACTACCGTTCGCTCGAGCGCAAGCATCCGCTGTACGGCGGCGATCTGGTGGGCACGTCGAACCGCTGGGAAGCGACCGACGGCGCCTACGACGACTGGGCGTGCAGCCCGAGTGTGTTCGAGCGCGTGCTGGGTACGGAAGAGCGCATAGGGGAGTTGCGGCCCCCCTCCACCTGGACTAATGTCAACATGGCGCTGGTCGACACGAGCGGCGGTACCATTGTGCCCCGGAGCACCTATGGCCGCTTCGCCGTCTTCGATCCCATAAGCGGCGACCCCGTCCCCTCGGTGCGCCAGCGTTTCGTAGATCAGACCGGCAACCCCATTGACCCTTCTGAGTTTCGCTTGTATCAGCATGCGTTGGCGGGGTCGCCGCTGCGGCCAAACTTCACCCAGCGCCTGATGGAGAATCCCTATACCGATGGGGCGTTCGGGCATAACTTGTTCGGATCGGACATTCCTCAGGCCTATGCCGACAGCCGCCTGCGCGAGCGGCAATTCCGCCAGCGCAACATGCAGGTAGAAGGTGCGCTGGGTAATTTAACGCGCAATGCGGATGCGCCTGCGCCGTATCAATTGCCCGAAGCCACCGGCGAGAACATGGTCTTCGGGCGGTTGAATCCGGCTACGCAGACACCGGCTACGCAGACAACTGAGACCGAGTACATTCCGCGTGCCGACTGGACCCTGCGCAAGGCGGCGGTACGCAACCGGCCGTTCGGCTCGCTGGGCGACCTGATGACCGTGGCACTGATGCGCTTCGAGCATCGCACACGCAACGACCTGCCCACGCTTTCCTTCGGCTTCGACCCCAGTGCAACGCCGCCGGTGCAGGTGCCGTTCGTGCGCAACAATCCGAACGTGGTGCACAGCACGGTTTTTGATAATTCTGCTGGCTTCAGGTTAAGAGAGGCGCAGCACAACGAGACCAGCCTGCGTGCGGCGGTGGTGGGGCAAGACCGTACCGACCCGCTTTCGGACAATCTGCTCGACGTGGCGACGACGACGCTCAATGGCGATTCGCTGGTGCTGACCATGGGGCAGGCGGACTTTGCACCCGTGGCGCCCGATGCGGGGGGCCTTAGTCAGGCCGATGTGGAGTGGCAGCCGGCTACCACACCTTCGGGCTGGATGCCGGTGTACCTGTTCAGTCTGCCGACGGACGGGGCGCTGGCGAGTACGGCGGGCGCGGGGCGTCTGCGGCTGCCGTTCTATCCGCCGTATTACGATGGCAGCACGCCGGGTTCCGCGGTGTTTGTGAATTCCAATACACGCGCGATCTTCAACACCGATTTCCTGTTCGGCATGTTGGGGCTGCCCGGGGCGCCCGGCTCGCCGCAGGCGGCGCTGGCCAACGTGCAGACCGACGCCTTGGCAGCGCTCAATGCCGCCTACTTCCAGCAGCGCTACACCATCGAGAACCGGGTGGCGTTCTACGTCGCATCCAACGAGGGCGACCCCTCGCAGGGGCCGGCGACCGAGGGCGAGGCTGCCGAGGCGATCTTCAGTTGGGACGGCGCCGACGGCCTGGAGAACGGCGAGTACTACATACACCTGCGCACCTTCCTGCCGGGCCTGCGCCAGGCGCTGGCCAATGTCGATGCCAATGTTGACTTCTTGTCCAGTGCGGGCGTGGGCTCGCCGCTGGCCCCGGCGCAGGATGTGTTGCCGGGCGTGCCCCCGCTGACGCCCTTTGGCCTGGGCATTTCCGGCCGCTCCCCGGCTTCGTGGGGCAGCCTGCTGCCCGACCCCACGGCGGATGGCATTTTGCTCGATCCCGGCGGCGACAACTACAGCTTCGAGATCGAGATCATCACCGATGCGAGCCGCGCTTCCGGTTCACTCATCGGCGGAGTAGAGGGCTTTGGCGCGCCTGACCCCGGCGACTGGAACGGGCTTCGCTTTGTGCCAAACGCCGACGGCCTCATCACGGTTACGGAAGGGCCGGACAGTTGGCGGCCGATTCTGGTGCAGGTGACCGACAACTTCCTCGCCTTGCGCATTCGCAACACGGCGCCGCGCGGACAGCTGAACATGCTGAGTGCGGTGGTGCTGGCGCCGCGCCGCGACACGCCGGGCCGCATCAACCTGAACACGGCCGAGACGCGCGTGTTGCCGAACGGCAATCGCACGCAGCAGCAGCTCACCAATGTGTTGTTCGGTCTGCCGGGCATCATGGACGTGCTGAGCCGCGAGCGGTTCGAGCAAGTCAATACCTCAGATGAAAAGGACCCCGCGGTGAAGACCGCACGCACGGCGCAGACTGGCCAGGTGCCGCAAGACAGCGACGATATTGGACTGCCGACTATCGGCGGCCTTGCGCCGGAGCCCGTGCCCGAACTCGCTTCGCCCGAGCAGTTCGCGCGATTCCTACTGAATGACGCCGCACTCACGACTCAAGTGGCTAACGACGATCTCCGGACCGTGGTGCCTCCTTTGCCCGCGCGCGCTACGCCGCTTGATGTAGGCTCCTCTTTGATACTTGATGCCGATCCGCTTGCCCCATGGCCAGAAACTGTTGCTGGGGAGGGTGTGGACAACCAGCCCGTAGAGGAAGCCGATGAGTACGCGATGCTGCGGCTGACCAGCATGATCGAGAGCGGGCGCACGGAGCGTGTGGATGGCCGCTATTACCTGAGCCTGGGCGAGTTGGCGCGGGTGAACAACCGCTTCCTGCCGCCCAGTTCGAAGAATCTGCAGGCGCGCGATCGCGACGATCCGCAGCACCACGTGTCGCCGTTGAGCAACGAGGCGCGGCCGGAAGACCGCTTCGACGAGCAGCGGGCGCGGCTGGGTGCGCTGGCCAATTCGGCCACGGTCCGCAGCGATTTATTCGAGATAATTCTTACCGTGCAGTCGGGCTTTGGCCTCGACCTGGACGGCGATGGCTTCATCAATTACCGCAGCCGAGATGAGTTTGTGACGACCGCCGAAACACGGGCCCGGCAGATCTACGAGCGGCGCGTACCCGTGCCGGTGCCGGAGGAGCAGCCCTAGCGTTGGCGATGCGTTGCAAGCGAGAGAGGAACGAAGCCATGCCGAATCACGTCAATCCTGTTTGGCGGTGGTGGAGGAGTGGCGCCGCTGCGTGCGCAGGGTGCGCCGCGCTGATGCTTCTTGCTGCGCCGGCCTGGGCGCAGGGGCTGGTGGTGGACCCGGAAGGCGATTTCCCCACGGCCGCCGACATCGCGGAACAGGCGGAGGCCCCCGGCGGCGGCACGCTGACCCTGCTGGGTGACGGGTCGGGCGGCGTTGCCGTGTACGAGGGCACCATCGTGGTACCGCCCGATGGCAACCTGACCATTCAAGTGGGCGGCGCCCTGGACCCCGACCTCGATGCCTTTGACCTGGTGCCCGACGTATCCGATGTCGTGCTGACGCCCGACATGGACGACATGCCGGTTATCACGGTTTCGCCGGGTGCCACCGCCACCATCCGCGGGTTCACGTTGCAGGGCGGTTCGCCCGGCATCATGGTGATGGGCGACGCTACCGCCACGATTACGCAGATGCAGATCGTGAGCAACGACATCGGCGTGAGCACCGCCGAAGGCACGGATGTGGCCATTGCGCACAGCAGCATCAGCAACAACACGCAAGAAGGCGTGCTGGTGCAGGGCGGCAATACCGACATCGGCCAGTGTACGTTTCGCGGCAACGGTGGCGCGGCCGTGTCCTTTGCCATGGGCCGCGGCAGCGTGAGCGCGTGCATACTGAGCGAGAACGGCAACGGTACCCTGGCCGTGGGCATGGATGCCGCCAGCGAGGTAACGCTGCAGCAGAACCTGGTGCTGGACAACAACGAAGTTACCGGCGCGGCGGCCCCGCTGTTGACCGACCCGATCGAGCGGCCGGGTCTGCAGGCGAATGTTCTGTTCGACGACAGCAGCCCAATCGCCGGCGCCATCAACGAGGCCAGCGGCGAGACGCCCGCATCGGGATTCAACCGCTCGGACCTGCCGGGCCGCCTGAGCACGCTCAGCCCGTTTCAGGACATCTTCCTCAACGTGCGCCGCTCGGCACCCTTGCAGGCGGGCGCGCAAGAAGTGAACCCCAGCCTCTCGGCCGTCGCCCTGGCGGGGGTGC
>CAYMLC010000158.1:2043-7644 GCA_964390765.1 uncultured Nitrospirales bacterium | reverse complement strand
GCCCCATTATGTCCGATCGAGAAATTCTGGAATGCAATCACCACCATCTCGCTGTTGGGGTCCGCGAGACCGGTGTCCGGATTATAGGTAAAGCGGGACAGTTGATTGGTGCGTGTCGGGTTGTTGGGTCCCGTGTAAAAGACATAGAAAAAGTTATTGGAGGCGAAGTCCGGGTCAAACGCCAGACCGAGAAGCCCCATTTCGTTGCCTGCACTGTCGACCTGACTGCTGATATTCAGCACCTCTTCACTTGTGCCCGTTGTGCTGTCGATGCGCAGCACGCGCCCGGCCTTGGTCGTCAGGAAGAGTTGCTCGGTGCGGGTCGGGTCGCCGGTAATGTCGGTAATCGGGCCGAGGCTATCGGCCACCAACTCGAGCACGAAAGGTGCTGGCACGGGCGTGGGGGTGGCAGGTTGTGCGAGGGCGAGTGGCGCCCAGCACAGCGCGGCGGCCGCAACAAAGTAACTGCGATAAAGCATAGCGTTGATCCCTGTGCGCCTCGCGCGCTACTGAGCGCCCTTAGGCCGTAGCCGGGCAGAAACCGTCTTCCGTGCCGGCGTCCGGGCACGGCGTATAACCGTTTACGTTAAAGAACTGTACAACGCGCAACAGCTCGGAGAGTGTGATTTGGAAATCAGCGGGATTGAAGTCGGCCGCGTGCGGCGCGCAGTCCGTGCCACCGTCGCATGGCGCGGGCGCATATCCGTCTTCGCTGCCCACCGCACAACACAGTCCGTTGGAGTTGAAGAACTGAATGACGCGCAGCAGTTCGCCCAGGTCGATGGCCAGGTCGGCGTTCCGGTCGGCGGTGTGCGGGGCGCCGGGCAGCGCGCCCTCGCCTTCGCCTTCGACCGTACCACCGGCCGGCACAATGCGCCAGACACTGCCCGCAATGCTGACGATATACAACTCGCCTGCGTTGTCTTCGCCAAACGATGCGATAAGCGTCAGATTCGCGCCGCCCGCGTTCAACTCTTCCGTGCGTTCGGTCAGCGCGGTGAGCGCATTGCCGTCGTAGCGCAATGATGCGATTTCGCCGGAACCAAAGTCGGCGAAGAAGTAAGTGCCGCGCAGGCTGGGTATCGCGCTGCCCCGATAGACGTAGCCACCCGTTACCGAGCGGCCTTGGTCTCGCCCGTATGTGTAAAAGGGCGCGGTAGCCTCCGGCGCCAGCAGGTCGCACGCCTCCTCCGTCTCGACCGTGGTATTGCAACGGTTGCCCTCGAATATGCGCCAGCCATAGTTCTCGCCGCCCGCACTGTCGAAAGGCTGAAAGTTGATCTCTTCAAACGCGCCCTGGCCGACGTCGGCGATGAACGCGTTACCGGTGAACCGGTCGAACGAGAAGCGCCAGGGATTGCGCAGGCCATAGGCCCAGATTTCGGGCCGCGCACCCGGCTGGCCAATGAAGGGATTGTCGGGCGGAATGTCGTAGGAGGCGCCGCCGCTGTCCTGCACTTCTCCGGGGACTTCGTCCACCGCGATACGCAGCATCTTGCCCAGTAGCGTGTCCAGATTCTGCGCCAGGTCGTTGGGGTCGTTACTCGAGCCGCCATCGCCACTGGCGATGTAGAGGTAGCCATCGAAGGGCCCGAACTGGATGCAGCCGCCGTTGTGGTTGCTGACCGGCTGTGCATAGGTCAGCAGCACCTGTTCGCTTTGCGGGTCAGCGACATTGGGGTCGCCGGTTACGCTGAACTCCGAGACGCGCGTGGTCAAGGTGCCGGGCTGCTCGGTGGTGTAGTTCACAAAGAAGCGCCCGTTCTGGGAGTAGTTTGGGTGGAAAGCCAGCCCGAGTAAGCCGCGCTCGCCACCGCTGCGCACGCGGTCGGTAATATCGAGGAATGGCGTGTCGAGCACTTCGCCGTTGAGGATGACCAGAATCTGGCCCGATTGCTCCACGACAAAAAGGCGCTGGCTGTCGCCGGGTGCGGCTGTCACATAGAGGCTGCTGCCGAGGCCTGAGGCCACCAGTTCCACCGTGAGGCCGGGCTGGGCCTGTGCCACCTCGCAGCCGGCGAGTGCTGCCAGCAGGGTCGCGGCGGCAAACAGATAGCGCGGGTTCTTCATGTTGCCTGCTCCGGTTGTGCGCCGGTTGCGGCGCCTCTACATGCCCAGGCCACCGTCGACGGGTATCACCGCGCCGGTAATGTAGGCGGCATCGTCACTCGCCAGAAAGGCTACCACACCTGCGATTTCGGCGGGGCTGCCGGCGCGCTGCAGGGGGATACGCTGCACCAGCGCGTCGCGCTGGTCGCCCGTGATGGCACTGGTCATGTCCGTCTCGATGAGGCCCGGCGCCACGGCGTTTACCGTAATGCCACGCGGCGCCACCTCTTGTGCATACGCTTTCGTAAACCCGATGATGCCCGCTTTCGCCGCGCTATAGTTGCTCTGGCCTGCCTGCCCGCGTACGCCCACGATGCTGGTCAGGTTGATGATGCGGCCGGCGCGCTGGCGCAGCATGCCGCGTGCGCAGGCCCGGCAGCAGTAGAAGACGCTGCTGAGGTTTGTCTGCAAGACCCGGTGCCACGCGTCGTCTTTCATGCGCATCAGCAAGCCGTCGTCCGTTATCCCGGCGTTGTTCAGCAGCACATGAATGGCGCCGTAATCCGATTCCACCTGTGCCATCAGCGCGGTCACGGCATCGGGGTCGCTCACATCGCAGGCATAGCCGCTCACATGCTTGCCCAATTGCTCCGCCGTTTGCGCCGCCGAGGCTTCGCTGCGCCCGCACACCACCACGTGCGCGCCCTCGTGGGCGAAGCGTTCGGCGCACGCGCGGCCGATGCCCCGGGTCCCGCCGGTTACCACTACCACACGTTCCGCGAAACGTTGCATGTCAGGCTTCTCCGCCAGTCTCGTTGCAGCGCGCGCGCAGTTCCTCGATCGTGCCCGCCGGCGCCACCTGCGGCGCGTCGCTCGTGCGTTTGGCCAGGCCGGCCAGCACGGTACCCGGCCCCAGTTCCCAGGCGGGTCGGGGCCCGATATGCCGCATCACGTCGGTCCAGCGCACGCGACTGCACAGTTGTTCGGCCAGCAGCGTGCGGATGCGGCCGGGGTCGTGCTCGGGTTGCCCGCTCACCGACGATACGAAGGTGGCCTCAGGCGCGTGGAAGTTCACGTGCTCGATGACCCGTGCAAACTGTTCTGCGGCCGGGCGCATGTGCCGCGAGTGGAAGGGGCCCGATACCCTGAGCGGCATCACGCGCTTGGCGCCCGCCTCCTTGAGCGTGGCGCCCGCGCGTTCGAGCGCGTCGTGGGTGCCGCTGATAATCGTCTGGGCGGGGCCGTTCTCGTTGGCGATATCCACATCGTCCGCCAGGTGGGCAGCTATGTCATCGCGGCTGAGGCCCATCACGGCGGCCATGCCCCCGGGGGGCACCGATTCGCTCATGAGGCGCGCACGCTCGCGCGTGAAGGCCAGCGCCTCTTCATAGCCGCAGGCACCCGCCGCCACCAGGGCGGTGATCTCGCCGAGGCTGTGACCCGCCAATCCCTCGGCCGCCACACCGCGCTGGGCCAGCCAGCGCGAAGCTGCCACCCCGCACACCAGCAGTGCGGGCTGGGCAACGGTGGTGTGCGCGAGGGCGGCCTCGTCGCCATGGGTCAGCGTGTCGAGGAAGTCGTGGCCCAACACTTCCGAGGCCAGGTAGAAGAGATCGCGCACCTCGGGTGCCGCGTAGAGGTCTGCGCCCATGCCCGGGCGTTGGCTGCCCTGGCCGGGGAAAAGGTGCCAGGGCATCAGTGCCGGTTCCTGCAGCGGGCGGGACGCACCCGGTTCCTGGCGCGGCCGCGCATCACGATGCCGCAGCCTGCCCTTCGCCGTTGGAGATTTCGCGCAAGGCGTCGATGTTCTCGCGGATGTGGTCGTTGAGTTTGTTCTCGAAAGACACACGCGCACCGGCCAGCGCGTTCTTCACGCCTTCCCACGTGGCACTGCCATGCAGGATAAGGGAGATACCGTTGACGCCCAGCAACGGCGCGCCCGGGTGCTGGTTGGGGTCGACCGTCGAGCGAATCTCGTTCAGCGCATTGCGGGCCAGCATCGCACCGATCTTGCTCATCGAAGTGGAGGTCAGCTTCTCTTTCAGCAGGCCGCCCATGTACATGGCGGCCGCCTCGCTCGTCTTGAGGAAGAGATTGCCGGCAAACCCATCACACACGACCACGTCGGCCGCACCCTGATAGATGGCCTTAGGCTCGACGTTACCGATGAAGTTGACGTGCGGCGCCTGGCGGAGCAGCCGGTGCACTTCTTTCGTGGTGGTTCCGCCCTTCGACTCTTCCTCGCCAATGTTGAGCAGGCCGACGCGCGGCTCGGAAACGCCGAGCGCATAGGTCGAATAGGCGATACCCATCTCTGCGAATTCAGTGAGATGACGCGCGGTAGAGTCGACGTTGGCGCCCAGGTCGAGCATGGCGCATGAACCGCCCGAAGTGGGGATGGTCTGACAGATGGCCGAGCGGGTGACCCCGCGCAGCGCACCCAGAACGACCCGGCTGGCCACCATGACAGCGCCGGTGTTGCCCGCGCTGACCACCGCGTCGGCCTCGCCCTCTTTCACGAGTCGCATGGCCACCAGCAGCGAGGATTGCTTCTTGGTCCGCACGGCCTCGACCGGCGAATCCGACATGCCGATGGCCTCGGCAGCATGGACAATGCGCACCTGGCCATGCTTCGGGTGCTTGGCCAGTTCAGCCTCGAGGCGTTCCTGGTCGCCCACGAGAATCACCTCGAGGTCGTCGTGCTCGTGCGTGGCGCGTGCGGCGCCCTCGACTTCCACCTCGGGGGCGTTATCGGCGCCCATCGCGTCCAGCGCGATTTTCATAATGGGTGGTGGCCTGTGCCGACGCTATTCGCCAGCGCTCGGCAGCACGAGCCGATCGCGATAGTGGCCGCACTTGGCGCACACGCGATGGGGGCGAACCTTGTTGCCGCAGCTCGGACATTCGGTGAGATTGACCGGGCGCAGGGCATGGTGCGAGCGGCGCATCAGCTTCTTCGGCCGCGCCGTCTTACGTTTTGGTACGGGCATCTTCTATTCCTCCTTGCCGTCGCGCAGCTCGGGAAAGAGCTCGGCGAGGCCTGCAAATTTCGATTCACTCTGCGCGGACGCTTCGCCGCTATGCGCGACCGGACCCTGCAGGTCGCGACCGCAAGCGGGGCACCGGCCTTCGGCATCGGGCCCCTGCACATGTTTCATCGGCACCGCCAACACCAATTCTTCCCAGAGGCCCGGCGCCAGGTTGGCTTCGGTTCCCTGCACCACAATCCCGGTCGCGTTGGCGGCGTCTTCCGCGTCATCCAACCCTTCCGCCGTCTCAGCGCTGCCCGCCAGGATGACCTCGGCGTCGAGCGCGAAGGGCAGCGGCTCAAGACAGCGGTCACACGGATGCTCGTACTGCGCCGCCATGTGGCCGCGAAAGACCAGCTCCGTATCAATCAGTTCCAGCAGTCCCCGCACGCGTACCTGCTCGACAGGCAGCGGGGGCGCCCCTTCCGGCATCAACTCCGCAACGGCGACCGATGTATCTATAGACAGACCGCCTTCGCCGAGGCGAGACAGCGGGAAACTCAGCGCACTCACAACGCGCCTT
>CAYMLC010000158.1:0-2033 GCA_964390765.1 uncultured Nitrospirales bacterium | reverse complement strand
GCCTTTTCGGCCGGGTGGGCTCGTAAACCCACAAAATATCAGGGTTATCCAGGGTGCGTCAATGGCCAGGCACGGGCACGGAATAGGCCGCCGAAGGCATGACCAGCACATGCGGCTGCGCCACGCCGGCCGCCGCCAGCTCTTCCCGGGCGCGGTCGATGGCGTGGGCCAGGTCCCGTGCTTTGCGCCCGCCCATCAGGCCCACCGCCTCGGCTTCCAGTTCGGTCACAAAGAGGGCGTGCGGCGCCTTTTCCAGGGTCGACAGTGCGGTCTGCCCGTTGATTTCGGCGCGCTTGCGCAGCTCGGCGATCACGGCTTCGGGCGTGCCCAGGCGCAGCCACGCCTCGTATTGGTTGCCGCCGAAACCTTCGGGTGCGGCGGCAACGAACACCAGGCGACCGCCCGGTGCCAGGGCCTGGTACGCATTAAACAGCGCCTTGTGGCTTTGCAACATGTTGCGCACCGGGCCCGCCGCCGCGATCGCGAGGTCGGCGCGGCGCTCGACGGCCACGGCGTAAAGGTCGCGTGCCAGCGTGCAGGCCGCGCGGTGGGCGGCCTCGAGTTCGCCGGCGAACACGCCCGCGATTGCGCCGGCGCGATTGAGTACGGTGTTGATGATGCCAGTGCACGGGCAGAGCCGCGCTGCCTCGAGCATGTCCTCGGCTACGGGATTGCCCGCCAGCGCCCCGATACGCACCGCCGGGTCGAGCCGGTCTTCAACCGGGTGCAGGTTCATGGCGTGGTTGTGTGCAATTGTCTCGGCGCCGGCGATGCCGGGCACCAGCGCCTTGCGCCCACCGCCGTAGCCGCCGAAGTAGTAGGCCATGAAGCGGTCTTCTGGCAGCCAGATATACCCTTGCAGCGTGCTGCGGAACAGTTCCTCGTCGATGATGCGCTGAAAGCTGCCGTTGGCTTCGGCGGTGAAGAGGGTGTTAATGCGGTCCTGGTAGACCATGCGCCGGCTGCTGTTCGGGGGGAAGCGCAGATACGATCGCTGGAACAGGGCGTCATCGGCGAGGTTGATGCGCTCGCGCAGGTCGGGGTCGGTGACGAGGGCGGCGTTGGGGTGTTCGGTGGCGGTGATGGTGTCCGCGTCCAGGTCGTAGCTGTACCAGTCGTAAATGGTGAAGATGTCGCGGTCGCAGCCGATGCCGTAGCGCAGGCTGAGCGCCGGTTCGGCGTCTGCGGGGGCATCGTCGGCGGGTTCGGTGACGACCCACTCCATCAGAGCGACGTCATCGCGCACAACGGGCACAATCCCCGGCACCGGCTCTGGCGTGACGTCCGGCGCGGGGTCGGTGGGGCGGCCCTGGGCGCTGATACTCACGCGGGCGACCTCATCCTCCAGCTCGAACAGTTCCAGGGTGGCGGCGAACCGCTGCGATTGGCCGGGTTGCAGCGCAAAGTCGAAGGGGACGGCCTCGCCGCAGGCATTCACCAGAAAGCCGATGCCCTCGCCGATGAGGTCATAGTCATGGTTGAACACCTCGGCAAAAATCTGCACATCGGCGTAGGCGACGCTGCTGTTGTTGCTCACGTCGCCGACGGCGATTTGCCCCTCCACGCCGAAGGCATCGACGCGGGTTACGGTATCGACGCTGTCCGCGGTCAGGGGGGCATCGTCCTGCGCGTAAATTGGCCCGACGAGCAGGGCCACAATCGCCAGTATGATCCAGTGGCGCATGGTTCCTCGTTTCTAGTTGTGGTGTACAAATGCCGGGGATTATAGCGGAAGCTGTGCGCCAGCAAAACGCCCGCCGCAGGACACATCTACGGCGGGCGGGGGCGCGTTAGTCGTGCTTGAGGCGATCCCACGGGACGAAGACGTCGCTGCCCTGCTGGACGCTGGGGCCGCGCGGCGGCGGTGGCGGGACGGGCGTATTCGTGGGGAGCGGGGTCGGCGTTGGGGTGGCGGTGGGGTTCAGAATGCTGATGGTTTGCTCGATTTCTTCGGCGGTGGGCACGTCGATCTGGTACTGTGCGATGCCGCCCGCGTTGGTCAGCAGGTTGTAGCGGTCCAGGGCTGCCGCGTC
>CAYMLC010000157.1:0-7651 GCA_964390765.1 uncultured Nitrospirales bacterium | reverse complement strand
GGCGCACTCGGCATCGCGGCGGCGGCGCTCTTCTTCCAGGGGCCGCTCGGCTACGACCCCGCGCGCCCCGGCGCCTTCGCCTACCTCCGCTACGACGTGATCACGCACGAAGACGCGCGCCTGCTCGATGCCCTGCCGCCGGGCGCCGTGGTGCTCGCGCCGGCGTGGCGGCCGATTGCCTTTGGCGAACTGGCCGCGCAACGCCCGGGGGTACACGTCATCGGCGGACCGGGCGCCATGAACCTCAGCGGCACGCCCTGGCGCAAGACCCAGCGCATCGTCGCGCAGTTCTTCTCCGCCGCCACCCTGCCCGAACAGCGCCCGGACCTCGCGCAACGCCTGGGCGCCACGCACGTGTGGGTGCCGCACGGCGCAACGGATACCCGCCGCCTGCGGGCCCAGATCGGGGCAACGCCCGGCTTCGCCCAAGTTGCGCAAGCAGGCGACGGCGTGGTCTACGCCTTCACCCTGCCGCCAGGCGGGCCCGGTGCGCTAGCGGTAGGCGCGGCGCAGGTAGTGGCGCAGCAGTAGCGCGGCCACGGCGGTGTTCGTCGCGAGGCCGAGGGCGAGCCCGCCAAAGCCGAGGGCCCATTGTCCCGCTTCCCAGTGCCACGCGGTCATCATTGGCCAGTAGGGGGGGAAGACCAGCCCCACACCGTATTGCCAGGGCGTGGGGACAAAGTAGGCGGCCACGGGGAGGAGCATAAGCGCGCTGATAATCTTGAGCAGGGCGAAGGCCTGGATCTTGTTCGCCGCCCAGCCCACCAGAAACAGCATCGTGGCGGGGGCGAGCGGTGCGGCGCCACAGGCCGCCAGCGCCATGGCGTGCGGCGGCAGGTTGCTGAGCCCGGTCAGCCACCAGCCGAGGGTCGACAGCGCGATGCTGAGCACGCCGGGCAGCAGAACGCGATAGCCGAGGTAGGCCGGCAGCGGCACGGGTGTCACCTGTATGGCGTTGAGCACGTGATCGTCGCGCTCGTCGATGAGCAGAAAGCCCACAATAGTGCCCATCAGCACCGGCACACTCAGCAGCATGTAGTAGCCGGTGATGAGCGGCCAGTAGGGGGTAAGGTCAAAGCTGGTGCGCGCGGCGAGCGCATCGGTCAGCGGGGGAATGGCCAGATTGCCCGCCAGGCCCATGACCACCGGCAATGCAAACGCATAGACCAGAAAGCTGTCGCGATAGACATTGCGCGCATCGGCCTTCAGGATGCCGGCAAAGGCCTGGGCCCGCACACTCATGCGCCCCGCCGTTTCTCGACGATGTAGCGCCGGTGGGCGATGCCCGCCATGGCGAAGCCGCCCGCCAGCATCACCGGTGTGGCCAGCAGGCCATAGACCAGTTCGCCTGTGGCGACGGGGCGGAAGGCGGCTTCGAGCAGAATGAGCGGCGGCATCGTGGGCACCGCATACCAGATGGGGATGGCCCACAAGTCGAAGTAGTGCAGGGCCGGCGTCTCGAGCACAATCATGGCCAGCATCGAGGGCATCAGAAATTCCGTGATGCCTGCACAGCGCGCCGCGAGGGCGAAGCCGATACTAACCATGACCAGGCTCATACCCACAACGCCCGCGAGCGCCAGCGGCACCGAGAAGTCGAGGCCATAGGCCAACAGCACCACGACAGCGCTCTCGAAACAGCACAGCGCCGTGAGCGTGGCGAACTTCGAGCCGAGGTATTCATGCGCGCGCAGGGGTGTCACGGTAAGCGGGTCGAGCGTACCCTCGCCCTTCTCCAGCAGCACCATGCCGCCGAGGTAAAACCACACCGTACCGCCGACCGCGAAGAAGAGAAAGGCCGGCAGCGCCACGGCCATCTGGTCGTGCGTGAAGAACGCACGCAGCAGGTAGACCATCAACAGCACCACGCCGGCGCCCACATAATAGAGACGGTTGCGCCATTGCAGCCGCACGTCGAGCGCCAGCGTATGTGCGAGGCGGCTCATCGCAGCGTGGCCCCCGTCACCTCGATGAAGATGCGCTCCAGGGTCGTCTCTTCCGAGTGGATGGTCTGGATGGACTCGTTGCGCAGCAGCGCCAGAAAGTCCTCGTTTTCGCCCAGGCCATCCAGGGGAAAGTCGCGCGCCTGGCCCGGGCCGTCCGCACCGTACTCGACCCGCACCGCGCGCTTGCCGTGGCGCAGCTTCAGGGCGCGCGGCGCATCGATCAGCGGTAGTTCGCCCGCCACCATAAAGGCCACGCGGTCGCACAACTCATCGGCGTCGGTCATGTTGTGCGTGGTCAGGAACACCGTGCAGCCCGCCGCGCGCCGCGCCAGAATCAGGTCCTTGATGCGCCGGCCGTTCACCGGGTCGAGTCCGCTGGTGGGCTCGTCGAGAAACAACAGCTCTGGCTGGTGCAGCAGCGCGCGGCAGAAGTTCAGCCGCATGCGCATGCCCTTCGAGAAGGCGCCCACCGGTGTATCCGCATCGTCTGCGAGGCCGACCTCGGCCAGCAATTCACGCGGGTCCAGACACGCACCCGGATAGAGCGCGCGGAAATAGTCGAGGTTCTCGCGCGCCGTCAGCTTGAGGTAGTGGTTCGGCAGTTCAAAGCCCACGCCAATGCGCGCATAGTCATCGGGCCGCCAGTCACGCACCGGCGTGCCCAGCACCTGCGCCTCGCCCGCATAGCCCTTCAGCAGCCCGGTGATTAACTTCTGCGTCGTGCTCTTGCCCGCGCCGCTGGGGCCGAGAAAGCCGAAAATCTCGCCGGGCGCCACGTCGAACGAGATGTCGCGCACGCTGGGCGTACGCGCACCGGCGTAGGTGTAGCGCAAGGTATCGACGTGTATCGCGGGTGCAGGCATCGCCTCACCGTAGCATGCAGGTGGCCGGGCGTCACGCAGCGCGGTTGACCGGCCGCGGCGAAAGCGCTACATTGCAGGCTTTGCGGGGTTCGCGAGGCAAGCTGAATCCCTTCATGTGGGCTCTGGTGAGGGTAGGACAAGAGGCATACAGCGATGAGCGACAAGCTGACCCGTAGAAGTTTCCTGGCCGTGTCGACCGCCACGGCGATGACTGGCCTTGCCCCGCGTGTGAACGCGGCCGAGGTGGTGCCCGGCAAGAAATCGCCGAACGAAGCGCTGCGCATCGCCGGGATCGGCGTGGGTGGCAAGGGCACCGGCGACATCATGGCGTGCCGCCGCGAGAACATCGTGGCGCTGTGCGACCCGGATGCCGAGCGCGCGCGCGAAGCTTTCGAGCGGCTGCCGGACGCGAAGCGCTACACGGACTACCGCGAAATGCTCGAGGCGGAAAACCTCGACGCGGTAACCATTTCGACGCCGGACCACTCGCATGCGCCGGCCGCCTATTTCGCGATGATGAAGGGCCTGCACTGCTTCGTGCAGAAGCCGCTGACGCAGACCGTGGCCGAGGCGCGCCTGCTGACCAACCTCGCCCGCGAGAAGGGCGTGGTCACGCAGATGGGCAACCAGGGCCACTGCCGCGACGGCGTGCGCGAGCTGTGCGAAATCTTCTGGGACGGCGCTATCGGCGATGTGCGCGAAGTGCACATCTGGACGAACCGCCCCATCTGGCCGCAGGGCATTGAGAACGCGCTGGAAGAACGCCCCGTACCCGACACCATGGACTGGGATGTATGGCTTGGCCCCGCGCCGCTGCGCCCGTACAACCCCGGCTACGCCCCGTTCAGCTGGCGCGGCTGGTGGGACTTCGGTGCCGGCGCCCTGGGCGACATGGGCTGCCACATCATGGACCCGGCCAACTGGGCGCTGAAGCTGAACGACGCGCCGACCTTTACCGTGGAACTGGTCGAGCAGGAAGGCAACACCGAGCAGGCCTTCCCGAACAAGTCGATCGTGAAGTACAGCTTCGATGCGCGCGGCGACATGCCCCCGGTCGACCTGTACTGGTACGACGGCGGCCTGCTGCCCAACCACCCCGAAGACATCCCCGCCGATGTGACGCTGGGCGAAGGCGACAACGGCTCGCTGTTTGTTGGTGAGAAGGGCTACCTGACCTGCGCCACCTACGGCGAGGAAGTGCGCCTGCTGCCGGCCGACCGCTTCGCCGATTACAAGAAGCCCGAACCCTACATCGAGCGTATCCGCGCGCAGAACCCGCACCTCAACTGGCTCGACGGCATTCATGGCCGCGTGCCCGAGCCGGCGTCGAACTTCAACTATGCCGGTCCCTTTACCGAGATGGTGGTGCTGGGTAACGCCTGCCTCAAGGTCGATGGCCAGTTGCGCTTCGACCGCGAGACCATGCGCGTGACGAACAAGCCCGAAGCCAACCAATGGCTGAGCAAGACCTATCGTGAAGGCTGGGAGATTCCCGTGCCCGAAATCGGCTGAGCCGTACGCCAACCAGGCACCCGCGCCGGGTCCGCAACGTAAGCGGCCCCGGCTTTTTTTTGTGCCCTGGATTTGGTCGAGCACCTGGTCTTGCACATGGCGCTTTTGCGCACACAAAACAAACACCCCGCTAATCCAGGGGCGCTAGCGTACGGGCCAACGGCTCGGGTTCTCCGGCCCGCTAAGGGGAGCGCGCACCATGTCCCGTTTTCGCAAGGGCTTTACGCTGATTGAATTGCTGGTGGTCATCGCGATTATCGGCATCCTCGCCGCTATCCTGTTGCCTGCCTTGGCGCGGGCGCGCGAGGCGGCACGCCGGGCCAGTTGCCAGAACAATCTGAAGCAGCAGGGACTGGTCTTTAAGATGTACGCCAGCGAATCGCGCGGCGAGCGCTGGCCAACGTTTGACCTCTACAGTTGCGAGACCGACCGCACCGATCCGTCTTTCGCGGTGAATGCGTTTCAGGTCTATCCGGAGTACATGACCGACCCCGAAATCCTGTTGTGTCCGTCGAGTCCCGAAGGTACCGACGTGGCCAGCGCGTTCTTCGATAACCGCGATGTCGACTGGTTCAGCAACAACACGGCGTATTGGAACGGCAGCGGTGCATCGCCCATCCCGGCAAACTGGCGCGAGGAGTTTTTCCCGTGCGAGGTCGACAACGACACTTCCTCCTACATCTATCTGGCGTACGTGTTCGAGGTGCCGGGCCTCACCGATGACACGCGCGTACTCGAAGTGCCGCAGACCGACGATGTCACCGAGGTTATCGGGCCGGTGCTCAATTGGCTGGCGGCCAGTCCTTCGCTTTCGGCCAGCGCACAGCAGGCCATCATCACCGACTTGGCCACGGGGCTCTTTCCTTTCTTCGATATTGTGAACGACACCGACATCGGCTCGCCGGAGTTCGCCAATCAGATTCGCGTATTCGACAGCGATATCGTGGATGGCGCCGTCATCGATGCCACGGCGAGTCCCCCGGCCGTTGCGCAGTTGAGCTTCATCGAGTTGCGCCGCCTGCGTGAGGGCATCGAGCGGTTTCTGATCACCAATGTCAACGACCCGGCGGCCAGTGCCCGGGCGCAGAGCGACATCTGGGTGAGTGCAGATTATGTGAACACCGTGGTCACCGACACGCAGCAGTTCAACCACATCCCCGGTGGCTCGAATGTGCTCTACCTGGATGGTCACGTAGAGTTCGTGCGCTATCCCGGGCCGACGCCGGTCAGCCCCTTCTTCGCCGCACTGCTCGGCCTCGTCAGCGACAGCAAGGCCAACTCGGGCGACTAATCGGCAGGGCGCCGCCGTTCCTTAGGCAGGGGCTGCGGCCGGCTTATTCGTCGGTGAAGCGCAGCAGGAAGTAGTGTTTCTTGCCCTTGCGCACCACGGCCAGGTGTTCGGTCAGGCGGCTGGATTCGTCGAGCGGGGCGCTGTCTGCGCTTACGCGCTCGCCATTCAGATAGAGCCCGCCGTTGGCCACGAGGCGGCGCGCCTCGCCTTTGCTGTCAAAGAGTCCGGCCCGCACCAGCTCGTCCACTAGCGGGCGGCCTTCGGCCAATACCGAACGCGGCAGTTCGGCCGTCGGCACTTCGCTGAAGACGTCGAGCAGGGTGCCCTCGTCGAGCCCCTCGAGACTGCCGCCAAACAGCGCCTGGCTGGCGCGCTGTGCGGCTTCCAGCGCCTCTTCACCATGCACGAGGCGTGTCACCTCTTCGGCGAGGCGCTGCTGCGCACGGCGCTCGTGCGGCGACTCTTCAATCGCGCGCTCGAGGTCGGCAATCTCGCGCTGGTCCATGAACGTGAAGTAACGCAAGAAGCGCGGCGTGTCGGCATCGGCCTGGTTACGCCAGAACTGGTAGAACTTGTAGGGCGAGGTGCGCGCCGGATCGAGCCACACGTTACCCGCTTCCGACTTGCCGAACTTCGCGCCGTCGGCTTTCGTGACCAGTGGAAAAGTCAGGCCATAGGTGTCCACGCCCAGCATGCGGCGCGTCAGGTCCATGCCCGCCACGATGTTGCCCCATTGGTCGCTGCCGCCCACCTGCAGGCGGCAATCGTGTTCGCGGGCGAGGTGCATAAAGTCGTAGGCCTGCAGCAGGCTGTAGCTGAACTCGGTGTAGCTGATGCCGTGGTCGCGGTCCTGCAGGCGCTGCTTCACCGAATCCCGCGTCAGCATCACATTGACCGAGACATACTTGCCGAAGTCGCGCAGGAACTCGAGCAGCTTCACCTCGCCCAGCCAGTCCGCATTGTTCACCAGCATCGCGCCGTTGGGCCCGTCGAAATCGAGAAAGCGCTCGAGCTGCGCACGGATGCCCGCCGCGTTTTCCTCCACCTGCTCCGGAGTCAGCAACGAGCGCTCGTCGGACTTGCCGCTCGGGTCGCCGATGAGCCCTGTGCCGCCACCCACCAGCACGATGGGCCGGTGGCCGTGCAGTTGAAAGAGGGCGAGCCCGAAGATGGGCAACAGGCTGCCGATGTGCAGGCTGGCGGCGGTGGGGTCGAACCCGCAATACAGCGTCAGCGGTTTGCCGGCCAGCAGTGCGGGCAGGTTCTCGTGCGTGGTCTGATTCACGAACCCGCGCCAGGTGAGTTCTTCAAAGAGCGACATGGCGGCCCGATCCTGTCTATGCGTTGCCTGTGTGAGCGTTGCCTGAGTGAACGCTGGCTGTGTGAGCGTTGTCAGAGTGTGTGTTGTCAGTGTGCGTGTTGGGAATCTTGCCCGTGGCATTCGCCCCAAGGCTAGCACACGTTATGCGCACCGCACATGCACTGCCGGTTGACAGCATCGGGCAGTGCCTGCACACTGCCGCGAACGGGCAGGGCCATGGGCCGGCACCGCCACCCTGTGCGCGGGCAGCGGGGCACGGTGCCGGGAACGACGGGCATGGCCCCATGAGCCGGGGAGGATAGCCTATGCGTGCGATTCGTTGTGTGCGTGGCGCCAGCGTGCTTGCCATGCTGGCTGCCGTCGTCATGGTCGGCTGCGCGGCACCGGCCGATGCCGCAACCAAGCGCTTACTGGTGGTCGGCGACAGCTGGGCCGGCTACGTCTGGGAAGACCGCAGTTTCGCCCAGGTCTTCGACGACTTTGGCTTTACCAGTGTGGAAGAGGCGGGGCAGGCCACGGCGCTGCCGGGCACCACGGCGTCGTTCTGGAAACAGCCGGGCAACCTGGCGATTATCGGCAGCGAACTGGCGGCCAATCCCACCATCGACATGGTGCACCTGAGTCTTGGCGGCAACGATTTTCTGACGCAGTGGAACGTGAACCAGACGCCGGCGCAGCAGCAGGCCATCTTCGACCAGGTGACGGCCGACCTGCAGAT
>CAYMLC010000156.1:0-7699 GCA_964390765.1 uncultured Nitrospirales bacterium | reverse complement strand
TTGTTCCGCTCAGGTCGGGGTGGTGCACCGTGAACGCGCTCTCGCCATACGGATAGATCACGTAGGTGTCGTGGTCCGCCCAGTCGGCCTCGCCCACGCCGGTATAGTCGCGCTCGATGTGCATCGGGATGATGGCGCCATCGCGCACGTAGGCCGGAAACTCGCTGATGGTAAACGTGCGGGTGAAGGTCGTGGGCCCTTCAATCAAGCGGTCGTCGTCCTGTACCCAGCGCCAGCGGCCTTCCGGCAGCACCACCGTCGCCTCGCCGCCCGGCTGGTGAATGGGGGCAATCAGGTAGTGGTCGCCGAACATGTAGTGGAAGTTGCCCGCGTCCATGGGGCGGATCATCACCTCGCCACTTTCATGCGCCTGTACAACGTAGGTGTAGATGTAGGGGATGAGTTCCGTGTGCCGCCACGCCGCGCGCCGAATCAGCGTCTGCTCGTCTTCGGTGCGCAGCCACAACCGGCGCTCGTTGTGGCCGCCGTTGAGAAACAGCCCGTTATAGACCGAGAACTGCGCCCAGCGGATGTAGACCTCGGGCGGTATCGTGCTGCCGCTGTAGCCGCCAATGTCCGAGCCGACCACGTTGTACCCGCGCCGCGCGCTGTCGAGAATGTCGCGCAGCGCCTCTTCGATACCTTCTTCCGCCAGTTTCCACGTGTGGTCGTTGTCGCCCACCCAGTTCACCGGCGAGGCGTCGAGCGGCGCAAACCCGCGGAAGTGGCCCCACTGAATCTCGCCGTCGATTGCGCGCGACAGCGTGATGAACTCGGGGTTCTGCGTCAGCCCGTGCTGGTACTCGTCGCGGTAGTAATGGTTCATGTAGGTGCGCATCGTCATCAGGCCGCTGTCGGTCTGCTGCCACGGCAGCTCCCACACGGCACCACGAAAGAACGTGGCGGTGCCGTCGAGCTTCCACCCGTCGAGGCCCCAATCAAACAGGTCCTGCTGCAGGCCGCGCCACCACGCCATGGCTTCGGGGTCGGTGTAGTCGATGAAGCCGCCTTCCCCCTTCCACCAGCGCGTCTGCCAGTCGCCGCCCGCCGTGTAGCCGTTGTCCACCGCCTCGCGCCACCAGGGCGTGCTGTCTTCGATGGCGGTGTCCTTGTTCTCGCTGTTGATGTTGGGGGTCATCCAGAGCACCGTGCGATAGCCACGCGCCTCGAGGTCGCGAAAGAAGCCTTCGGGGTCGGGATAGCGCTCGGGGTCCACCTCGAAGTCGTTGTAGCGCATCGACCACGGGCTGTCGAGAATGACCGTGCGCACCGGGAAGTCCATGTCTTCCAGGCCGGCCAGCAGCTCCTGCACAAAGGGTCCGGTGTTGATGTCGTCTTCCCACACCCACACTTCGAGCGCCCACGGCGGCGTGAGCGGCACCGTGCCCGCCGTGTGGTCGCTGGTGCCATAGCCCCAGACCGTGGTGGCGAGCATGACCACCACCGCCAGAAGGAACAGGACAACAAGCGCGACAAAACCAAGAACAATGCGGAGCAGCCAGCGGAGCATGGGAGGTACTTTCTATTGGGGCCTCGGGTGAAGCAGTAGGATAGCAAGGCAGCGCTCGTATCTCCCAGCGCCGTATGCGGAGCACGCGTCTTTTCCTTCCCGATTTTTCGCAGGTGGTGTATACTGAGAAACGCAAGCACAAGAGCAGGGATACGCCAACAGAGCGATATGGACTGTTTAGGGACAGTCAAACCCCAGCCCCATGCCGAACAAGTGGGCTGGAGAAGGGCAACACGATGGCCACGAAGATGGAAGACCAGCGGCGATTTTCACGTAGCGCCGTGCAGGTCCGCGCCGAACTGCGCCTGCCCAACGGCGTCTTGATGGAAGGCCAGACCGAGAACGTGAGCCTGAACGGGATGCTGATTCACACGGACCGCCAACTGCCGGTGGGGCATCCGTGCAACGCGGTGCTGGTGCTGTCGGCTGGCGAACAGGAAGTCCGGCTCAACCTGGCCGGGCGTGTCGCGCGGGTCAGCGAATCGGAGGTGGGGGTCGAGTTTGAACAGATCGAACTGGACGGGCTGGAGCATCTGCGGCGGCTGGTGCTATACAACGCCGAAGACCCGGACGCGGTAGAGCAGGAGTTTTCCACGGCCGCCGGGCTGTCGCGCGCCGCACACTGAATCGCCTCGTTGCGCTACGCACCTGGCAGAGCGCGGTGCGTGCGCGTTCCCGCAGCGCCGCCGGCCCAACGGGTGCCTCAGTAACAACCCATGCCGACCTCGCTTTCAACGGCCCCTGCGACGGCGCGCCCCACCGCGGGCGCGCCCCAGACGGTCACCCTCATCCCCGGCAAGGCCTTGCTTGACCTGATTGCGGCCTTGCTGCGCGCCGAAGTGCGTACCGATGGCATCGACCTGCTGCCAAAGACGTGTGCGCTCTATGTGGTGGGTGTCGACAGTTGGCTCGACGCCTTCGGTGCGGCGCACCTGCTGGGCAAGCACGTGGGCAAGACGGTGGCGGTGGCGATGCCGCCGGCCGCGTTGCGGGGTGGCTCGGGCGCCTTTCTGCAGGTGCAGTGTACGGTGGGGCCACCGCCCGGGGCATGGCTGGCCACCTCTCGCGAATCGGCCGATGCGCCGGCGGCGGGGCCGCTGCTGGTGCCGGTGCTGGGGGGCGACAGCGCGGCCGTGCATGCCGCCGCACAGTGGGCGGTCGACGCGGCCGCGCGCGACCAAGACGCCCCACCCCTGTGGGTGGCGCCCCTCAACCTGACCACCCAGCCGGGGCGCGATGCAGGCGCCCTGCTCGATAGCTGTGCGCGGCACTACGCCGAAGGCACACTCACGCCACGCGCGGCCGCCAACGATGCCGTGACCGCGCGCAGTCGCTGGGCGTCGGATACCGCGCTCGACCTGTGCGCCGGCCATGCGCTGCGGGTGGACGACTGGTTGCGCGAGGCGGCCGGCGACTCCGGCGCCGATCACAGTACCGCGCGCGCGGTGGCGGGCCTCGCCCAGACGCTGGAGCGTGCCATCGCCAACTGCGTCACCCTGCACTTCGAACATGTGCTGGCGGCGCTGCTGCGGCACATGCCGGCCCGCCGCTTCACCGAGTGGCAGTTTCGCTGTCAGGCCTTTCTGCTGGCGCGTGCGCTGGACCAGGCGGGCCGCGCCCGCCGCCACCCCCGGCTGGCCGGCCACTACGCGGAACTGATCTACGAAGACGACGGGCCCGATGTGGCCGAGGTACTGGCCCGGGGCGCCGAAGACGGCCTGTTGCGGCGCGAGGGCACCAGCTATGTGCGCGCGCCTGAACCGCCCGCCGCCGCCGCGCCCGACCACACCGGCCGCAACCGCCGCCCCACCTATCGCCTGGCGGCCGCCGCCGAGCAGGCGCCGGGCCTGGCCGCCGCTGCCCGCGGGCTGGCGCGCCAACCCCACCGCGTGAGCAACTGGCGGGTACGCCGCATTTTTCAGGAAGCGGACATGCGCCGCTTCGAAGACGACTATGCCCGCTACTGGCACGAAGACCTGAGCAAGGGCCCCGAAGTAGGCCGCCCCTTTCTGTTGCAACCGTGGCGCCCGCGCGCCGGCGTGGTGCTGGCGCACGGCTACATGTCGGCGCCGCTTGAAGTGCGCGCCCTGGCCCAGCACCTCTACGCGCGCGGCTACGCCGTCTATGGCGTGCGCATGAAGGGCCATGGCACGTCACCCGAAGACCTGGCCCGCGCGCCGTGGGACAGCTGGTACGCCGCGCTCAATGCGGGCTTTGCCGTGATGCGCACCATCACCCCGCACATCTTTCTCGCCGGCTTCTCGACCGGCGGCTGTGTGGCCCTGCTGGGCGCCGCGCGCAAGGGGCGCCGCATCGACGGGGTCATTCCCATGTGTGCGCCCATCCGCCTGCGTGCGGCGGGCATCCGTTTCGTGCCCTCCGTGCTGGCGGTGAACGCCCTGCTGCGGCGGCTGGGCTCTGGCGGGTGGGACTACCTGGCCAACAACCCCGAGAACAAGCACATCAACTACACGCGTAATCCGCTGACCGGTCTGCGCGAACTGACCAGCCTGATGCAAGAGACCGAGCGCGTGCTGCCCAGCATCGAGGTGCCGGCCCTGGTCATCCAGGCCTCGCAAGACAACACGGTCGACCCGGCCAGCGCCCAGGTCATCTACGAGAAGCTGGCTGCGCCCTACAAGGAACTGGCTGTCTTTCAGAGCGAGCGCCACGGCATCGTAAACGGACCCGGCAGCGAGGCGGTGTTTCGGCGCGTGGCGGGCTTTCTCAATCTGGTGCGCGAGGGGCAGGCGCGGTCGTTTCAGCGCATGGCCGCCGCACCGCCGCACAGCACGCCCGAGGCCGACCTGGCCGATGCCGCCACGGCCGCCAGTATCGCCGCGGACGAAGCCGAACGCGCGCGCCGCGAATCGGTGGCCTAGCGGGACGCCGCGAATCGTTGCCCCAACCGGCCGCTGTATCCCGCAGCCGAGGGGATATTCGTTGACTGTCTGGAAAAGGCTGTGCTAGCGTCCGCGCGGGCGAAAGCATGCCGCAACGCCACGGCGGACAAGTGGTTGGCCAGCCGCGACACCAGCGCCCGCGCGGGCCGTGGGTCGGGCTGAACCGGTGAATATCCGAATCATCCGGCCGCCTGTTCCGCACCGGCGCTACCAGGAACGTTTCATGAAACCGATTCTCCGGCAGGCGGCGCTGGCCGCACTCGTGACGACCTTGGTCGCAACCTCGGCCTGGGCCTGGGGACCGCGCGCACAGCGCAGCATCAGCTACACCGCGTTGCAGGTGGTCGAGCGCGACTTTCCCGACACGCTCAGTGTGCACGTGCGCGACATTGTGGCGGGCGCCGAAGCGGGCTACGACGAGTTGCGCGAGAACCACGCACTGAACTCGGAGTCCGAAGTGGTGGCGGCGATCGCCAGCGAGATGCAGTTGCTGCGCGAAGTGCGCAAGTACGGGGTCAGCAGCTACTTCGCCTACCGCCTCGGCGTGCTGTCGGCGCTCACCGCTGATGCCATCCTGCCCTTCGGCTTTGCCTGGTCGCCGCGCGAGGCCAACCTGCAAGAAACCATTGCGGGCGACATCGACGCGGCGCTGGAAAACTTCAGCTACACGCAGACCGACGACGTCAATTTCATCCGCAATCCGCGCATCTATTTCCAGAACCGCCGCTCGTTCTACGGCGAGGCCAAGCGCATCATCGCGCGCGATTATGAGCGCGGCAGCGGTTACGGCGGCTACCTGGCCAATGGTGCGCCGGCCTACTTCGAGACCGCCATCAACACGGTGGCCGACGTCTGGTACACGGTGCTCCAGCCCGTGCAGCAGATCAACGATGTGGCGCCTTCGCCCACCAATGTCACCTGGTACTTCGTGGGCGAGATTCGCTATCTGCTTGAAGTAAAGGCCAATCAGCGCCGCGCGCTGCAGGCCTATGACCTGTTCGAGCGGGTGAACCCCGGCATCGCCACCGCATTTGAGGAAGTGGGCGACCTCTTCTACACCTACGGCACCGACGAGGCACAGGCGCGTGGCGTGCGCGAATGGCGCCAGGCCTATGCCATCGGCAGTACGAACCGCTCGCGCGTCGCCAAGAAACTGGCCGAGCACCATCTGGAAGAGGGCCAGCGCTTTCTGGACCGCGGCCAGCAGCCCGGCTCTGACGATGGCGACCTGCCCGCAGCGCTGCGCGAGTTCGAGGCCGCGCTGACCTTTGACCGCAACAGCGACCTGGCGGCCGAGAAGATCCAGGAAACGAATGGCGCCATCACGGCGCGTCAAGAGCGCTACGACCTGAACAGCAACATTATCGCCTCGGCCGACGCGGTGATGGCGGAAGCGGACGTAGCGCTCGAGCAGGAAGACTTTGCGCTCGCCATCAGCACCTACCAGCGCGCTGAAGGCCTGTATGAAACCGTCGACGATTTCTTCCCCGCGCTCGCCGAGCAGGCGGAAGACAAGATTGCCACGGCCCAGGAGAGCGAGCGCGAAGCCATCGACGCCGTGTTCGAGCGCGCCGAGGACGCCATCGACGAAGGGGAAGACTTCGTGGACCAGCGCCGCTACGACGAGGCCATCACGCGGTTCGAGCGCGTATCGCAGACGCTGGCGCTGCTGCCCGAGGAGATGCAGCCGCAGCAGGAGGCGGTGCGCGAAGACCTGTTGAACTCTTCGCGGGAGAAGATCGAAGAGACGAAAGAGGCCAAGACGCGTTTCGAGCAGGCCCAGGCCGAACAGGGCGGCGCCTGATTTGTCGCGCCGGCGTGCATCGGGCGCCACCGCGGGGCGCCGGAGCGCCTAGGCGGGCCGGGGGTTCGGCGCGGCTGGGGGTACATAACGCGCCACCAGCCAGACCGCCAGCAGCGCGCCCACCATATTCGCCACGATATCGAGCCCCTCGGCCTTGCGATAGGCGAGCATGAGTTGCACCAGCTCGACGCCGCTGCCGAAGGCGAACACGAAGGCCAGCGGATACCACAGGGCCCACTGCCGCGCCCAGGCCTTGTTGCCGCGGCGCCCGCCCACGGCCAACACCGCGGCCAGCCCGCCATAGGCCAGCGCATGCGTCACCTTGTCGCGGTGCTCGAAGTCCGTAAACTCGGGTAAATCGATGGGGCGCGTCGACAGCCACACCAGCAAGACGCAATAGCACAGGGCCGCGGCCCAGAACTGCCAGCGCATACGAATCGTTCCTTTCGCGTTAGAAGCGCACCCCGGGGTTGCGTGGCCGCGTAACGCCCCCCACCGCGTTCAGTGGAAAGGCATAGCGCTCGCCCCCTATCGCCAGGCCGTTGCAGTAGGGGCCTTCACCTGTGGGCACGCGCGAGAGCGCCACCGCCTGCGCTGCGACAATACCGGCTGCACTTGTGCGGAAGGTTAGCGTCTGGCCGGTGCCGTTGGACAATACATCGGCCAGCAGCAGCACGCTGTCCATCGCGGTGCCCTGGTCCACGGCCAGCAACTGCAGCGCCTTGGCAAAGGCGAGCGGCGAATCGACAACCCACAAATACGCCACCGACGGCACCAGCCGGTTGGGGTTGGCCGCATAGCTGCCCGGGGCCAGCGTCTGCCGCAGATAGCGCTCGGCCGCCCCGCCCGCCTGCGCCACGATGCGGTTGCGCCGTGCCAGCCAGCACGGGCCGTTGCGTGTACTGCACCTGCTGTATCGCCCCGGCCAGTTGCGCCATGGCCTCGGCCGTGAAGCGTGGCGCACGCGCCTGGCCGCGCCCCGGCTTGAACTCTTCGGGGTCGGTGAAGACGCCCATGGGGATCAGCTCGAGGTCGAGCACCTGCCCCGCCGTACGCCAGCCATTCGCCGCGCCAAAGCCCAGCCCGGCCGGCACCAGCAGCGCATCGACGCGGTGCAAATCGCCCGGCACCGCCCCGTACAGACTGTCCAGGCTGGCGTAGTGCGCGGGCGTGATGGCGCCGCCATCGAACAGGAGAATCCCATGGCTGCGCAGAAAACGCTGGCCCGGCTCGGGCAGGCGCAGCAGCGTCGCGCGTCCTTCGCGCGGCACATAGTTCGCCACGCTCAGCGCCACTTGCACGGCGCGTGCCGCCTCGTCGCGCGGGACCGCGCGGTTCCACGCGGCCTCCAGCCGCAAGGGCGCCGGTGTCAGCGCCTGCTCGAGGGCCGCACCCGCCGGCGCCACCAGCACGCCTCCCAGCCGCTGCGCCGCGGCATCCAGCCGGGCCAGCACCGCCTCGCGCGTGGCCAGGTCCAGTCCG
>CAYMLC010000155.1:2099-7721 GCA_964390765.1 uncultured Nitrospirales bacterium | reverse complement strand
GAAGATGATTCACATCGGCAAGAACACGCGCAGCACGATTATCTCGAAGACCATCTCGGCGGGCCGCTCGGACAACAGCTATCGCGGCGCGGTGAAGGTGCTGCCCAAAGCGGTCAACAGCCGCAACTACACACAGTGCGATTCACTGCTCATCGGCAGTACGTGCGGCGCGCACACGTTCCCCTACATCGACGTGCGCAACACCACGTCTTCGGTCGAGCACGAAGCGTCGACTTCGAAGATCAGTGAAGACCAGTTGTTCTATTGCCAGTCGCGCGGCATCAATCCGGAAGACGCGATCTCGATGGTGGTGAATGGTTTCTGCAAGGAGGTCTTCGATCACCTGCCAATGGAATTTGCCGTGGAAGCGACAAAGCTTCTCGCCGTCAGTTTGGAAGGGAGCGTGGGTTAATGCTGGAAATCAAGAATCTACATGCGTCGGTCGAGGAGACTGATATTCTCAAGGGCATCGAACTGTCGGTAAATGAAGGTGAAGTGCACGCCATCATGGGGCCCAACGGCTCGGGCAAGAGCACACTGGCCGGGGTGCTGGCGGGCAACGAAGCCTACGAAGTCGACGACGAAAACGGCTCGGTCACGTTCCTCGGCGAAGACCTGTTGGACATGCCCGCCGAAGAGCGCGCGCGTCTGGGTCTGTTCCTCGCGTTTCAGTATCCGGTCGAGATCCCCGGTATCACCAACGCGTACTTTCTGCGCGAAGCCTTGAACGAGATCCGCAAGAGCCGCGACCTCGAAGAGCTGGACGCGCTCGACTTCAAGGCCCACTTGAAGGAGAAGATGGAGCGCATCGATGTACCCCAGGATTTCGCCGAGCGCTTTGTCAATTATGGTTTCTCGGGCGGCGAGAAAAAGCGCAACGAGATTCTGCAGCTCGCGGTGATGGAGCCGCGCCTCGCCATTCTCGACGAGACGGACTCGGGCCTCGATATCGACGCGCTCAAGATTGTGTCGGCCGGTGTGAACAAGCTGCGCACGCCGAATCGTGCCTTCATCCTGGTTACGCACTATCAGCGGCTGCTGAATTATATTGAGCCCGACCACGTGCACGTGATGATGGATGGGCGCATCGTGATGTCCGGCGGGAAGGAACTCGCGCTCGAGCTCGAAGAAAAGGGCTACGACTGGGTGCGCGAGCAAATGGCGGCGACGGCCTAGGCGGAGAACAGCGATGAGTATGGAATCCAGTGGCGCGTCGAAGGCGCGCTTTATTCAAGAACTCGAATCCTTGGCCCAACGCCAACTGCCGGCCACGCTCGCGCAGCTTCGTAAGCAGAGTGCCGAGCGCTTTCGCGAGACGGACCTCCCCCATACGAAAATGGAGGAGTTCCGCCAGACCAATCTGTCGCGCGTGACGGGCCGTACCTTCACGTCGCTCGCCGCGCCGACGGCCCACACGGTCCAGCGCGATGCGCTCGCTCCATGGCTGTACGGCGGCGACGACCTGCCGCGCCTGGTCTTCGTGGATGGCTATCTTTCGCAGGAGCTTTCGAACCTCGATGGACTGCCGGAAGGTGTGGTGTGCGGCAGTCTCTGGGACGCCATGTTCGGCCCGCATGCCGCGGTGGTCGAGCAGCACCTCGGTAAGTATGTCGCCGAAGAGCGCAATGCATTCGCGCATCTCAACACCGCCTTTCTGCAGGACGGGCCGTTCATCTATGTGCCCAAAAACACCCAGGTCGAGACGCCCATCCACGTGCTGCAGGTCTCCAGTGCCGAACGGGGCGCCGACACCGCGGCCTATCCGCGAGCACTGTACGTGCTCGACACCAGTGCCGAAGCCACGGTCCTCGAGACGTGGTGTGCGCTGGGCGGCACGCCTTACTTCAACAACCATGTGGGCGAGGTGGCGCTCGGAGCCAATGCCGCGCTCAACTTCTACAAGGTGGCGGAAGAGGGCGCCCAGGGCGACCACCTGTCGACGCTCGAGGTGCACCAGGACCGAGACAGCCACTTCCGCTCGTTTGTCTTCACGCTGAGCGGTGCGGTGGTGCGCACGCAGTTGTGTATCGCGCTCGATGGCGAGGGTGCCGAGTGCGACCTCAACGGTCTGTATCTGAATACCGATGACCGCCTGATCGACAATGCGCTCAACATTACCCATGTCACGCCGAACTGCAACAGCCGCATCGGCTACAAGGGGGTGCTCGACGGCAAGAGCAGTGCGGTATTTCTGGGCAAGGTCTTCGTGCATCAGGAGGCGCAGAAGACGGACAGCGACCAGCTGAGCAGCAACTTGCTGCTGAGCGACAGCGCGACCATCGACACCAAGCCGCAGCTCGAAATCTTCGCCGATGACGTGAAGTGTACGCACGGCGCTACCATTGGCGGCTTCCCAGAGCCGGTCGTCTTCTACTTCCGCACGCGCGGTATCGATGATGCCACGGCGCGCGCCATGCTAACCTATGGCTTCGCGGATGAAGTGGTCGAAGATGTCGGCATCGAGCCGCTGCGCGAGCGCCTCGAGCACGTCATCTTCGACATGTACAGCCCAAAGTAATCGGGAGCGCACACGCCCCGGCAAACGGGGAGAACATGGCCAATACCGCAGCAGCGAGTACCCCCCAATCCAGTCTTCAACAGGCGGACGCCGGCTACGACGTGGCCCGCGTCCGCCGTGATTTTCCTGTTCTTTCGCGCGAGGTGCATGGCCAGCCGCTCGCCTATCTCGATAACGCGGCCACCAGCCAGACGCCCGAGCCGGTGGTCGAGGCGATTGCGCGCTATTACCACACGTGCAACAGCAACGTGCACCGGGGCGTGCACACGCTGAGCCAGGAGGCCACCGAACAGTACGAGGCAGCGCGAGAGGCCTGCGCACGCTTTATCGGCGCGAACGTCGGCTGCGAGATCGTCTTTACGCGCGGCGCCACCGAAGCCATCAATCTGGTGGCCAACAGCTATGGCCGCCAGCACGTGGGCGCGGGCGATGAGGTGTTGATCACACACCTCGAGCACCACGCCAACATTGTGCCCTGGCAGATGCTGTGCGAGCAGACGGGCGCGACCTTGCGCGTGGCGCCCGTGACCGACGAGGGCGAGGTCGACCCCGACGCGTTTCGCGCCCTGCTCAGCCCCCGCACGCGCATCGTCGCGCTCAATTACGTCTCGAATACGCTGGGCACGATCAATCCCGTTGCCGAGTTCACGCAGTGGGCACACGACGCCGGCGCGGTGGTGCTGGTCGATGGGGCCCAGGCCACGCCGCACAAGCGCGTGAACGTGCGCGAGATCGGCTGCGACTTCTTCGTCACCTCGGGCCACAAGATGTACGGCCCGACCGGTATCGGTTTTCTCTGGGGCCGTGCGCCGCTGCTCGAATCGATGCCGCCCTGGCAGGGCGGGGGCGACATGATTCTGTCCGTCACCTTCGAGAAGACAACCTACAACCGCGCGCCCATGCGCTTTGAAGCGGGCACGCCCAACATCGCCGGCGCGATTGCGCTGGCCGAGGCCATCCGCTACATCGAGGCGCTCGGGCCCGAGCACATTGCCGCGCACGAAGACGCGCTCTTGCGCTATGGCACCGAACAACTGAACGCCATTGCGGGCGTGCGCATCATCGGCACCGCGGCGCAGAAGGCCGCCGTCATTTCGTTTGTGATGGACAGCGCGCATCCGCACGACATCGGCCAGATACTCAACGATGCCGGCGTCGCCGTGCGTGCCGGACACCACTGCACGCAACCGCTCATGCAGCGCTTCGGTGTGCCGGCCACGACGCGCGCCTCGTTCGGACTCTACAACACCTTCGAAGAGGTCGACCGGTTGGTGGCTGCGGTACAGGAAGTGAACGAGGTCTTCGGCGGATGAGTGGTTCGCGCGCCATTTATGAAGAGGTCATCCTCGACCACAACCGCAAGCCGCGCAACTTCCACGCGCTGCCCGCACCGGTGCGCAAGGCCGAGGGTTTCAATCCGCTGTGTGGCGATCACTTCACCGTCTACCTCAAGGTTGAAGACGGGCGTATCGCCGATGCCGGATTCGAAGGGGCGGGCTGCGCCATCTCAAAGGCATCGGCCTCGATGATGACCGACGCCATAAAGGGCAAATCCGTGGAGGAGGCGCAGGCCATGTTCCAGCACTTTCATCACATGCTCACCGACGACATGGACGCGCCCATCGAAGAAGAACACCTCGGTAAGCTTGCCGCCTTCTCCGGCGTGCGCGCCTACCCCGTGCGCATCAAGTGCGCCACGCTCGCGTGGCACGCGCTCCACGCAGCGCTGGAAGGCAAGGACGAGCCCGTCAGCACGGAGTAGCGGCGGCAGTCCGGCGTGCCGGGTGGGCGTGCGGATGGTTCCACGGCGCAGGCTGAATGGCGAGCCAGAGAACTTGGCCGCGCCGTGCGGATGCTTGAAGCCTTTCCCTGACAAGCGGCTTCTCCCCGGCAAGCGGCTTCTCCCCGGCAAGCGGCTTCACCCGCGGGGTGTCTTCACTCCCGCGTCGCCATGAACTGTGCCCACAGTTCCGCTTCCACCAGGACGACCAAGGGCACGCCGGGGCGCAGGCTGTAGGTCTGGTCGAAGGCGAGGGTGTTGTCCGCGGCGGCCAGGATGGCCCGCGCGATTTCGGGGCGGGTGAGTACCACATCCCAGGCGCGGGGCTGGGGCAGGCCGGGCTGCGCGAAGTAGCCGACTTGTGCGTAGCCGCGCAGGTACCAGGGCAGGGGCCAGTAGTCGCCACCGGGCGTCACGACCGCGATGCGCAGCGGGCGTGCTCGCAGGGCCGCCAACGCGTCGACGCGCGTCACGGCACGCTCGAGCGCGGTGCTCGTGTGCGCGTACACATAGGGGTTGCGCGTATCGGCGGCGTAGCGCACGTTGGTCATGTAACTGACATAGGCGAGATGCGCGAGGCCGCACGCGAGCAGAAGTGCCGCCACGATGCGTGCCCCGCGCGCAGGCGCCTGCAGCAGCCGCCCCACCGCGACGCCGGCGCACAAGACCAGCGCGAGCTGGAAGGGCAACAGATTCCACGGGGTCTTGTAGCCGATAGCGCTGTAGAGGGTGGTAAGCGCCACCGCGAAGATGGCCAGAAAGCGCCAGGCGTTTCTGCGTGCTGTATCCCGCGGCGGGGCAGCCACCAGCCACGCAACGCCCACGGCACCGCCCAGCACGATCGGCCATTCCGACCACACGGGTCCGGCTTCACGCTGGTGGTAGAGCAGCAGGCCCAGGTAGTAGTGCCAGGGCCACTCGTGCGGCGCCACGCTGCCTTCGCCTTCGGCGCGGCCGAGATAGGTGGCATAGGTCAGCACCGAATCGAGCGGCCCGCGCCAGTAGGTGAAGCCGTTCGAGAACCACGCCACGCTGACGAGCACGGCCGCGGCCAGCGCCACCGCACCATACGCCAGGTGCCGGCGTACCCCTGCACGCGGTCGCCACCTGTCGCGCCACCACGCGAGGCCGCCCGCCGCCACCAGTGCCAGGCCATCCGCCGCCAGCACCAGCACCACCGTTTCCTTGGTGGCATGGGCCAAGCCCAGGGCGACCCCGAAACACACCGCCGCGAGGGCGCCCGGCCGCTGCACATAGCGGCCTGCCGCGGCCAACATCACCAGCGCGAAGAACACGAACAAGGTCTCTTGAATGAAGTAGCGGC
>CAYMLC010000155.1:363-2089 GCA_964390765.1 uncultured Nitrospirales bacterium | reverse complement strand
GGCGGCGGGGGAGAGGGCATAGAGCGCGGCAGCGGCCAGCGCGCCGGGTGCCGTCAGCAGGCCCGGCATTGCCAGCAGCACCACGACCACCCCTACGCCAAACGCCACCGGCACCAGGCGCACGTGCCATGGCTGCACGTCGCCGCCCGTCTGTACGCCGGCCAGCGCCATCGGCGCCAGGGCGGCGTAGTAGAGCGTGGGGCCGTGGTGTTCGTGCGGGTCGTAGCGGTATTCGCCGGTCTCGTACAACTGCCACGCGCGAATGGCCTGGTTCGCCTCGTCGCCGTGCATCGGGCGCGCATCGAGTCCCGGCACGCGCACGGCCGCCGCCACCACGACAATCAACGTGGCGGCGGCCAGATAGGCGATGCGTGTGCGCTGCTTCATGCGTGCATAGAAAACGCCGCCGGGCCGAGGCGCGGCGGCGCGGGGTTTACATGGCCGGTTGCCTACTTGCCGTAGACTTCCACTTCCACGTAGTGGTTCTTGTCGTTCGCCGTGTTGCCATTGCTGTACAGGCGCAGGTACTGCGCCTTCACACCGCCCGCATCGATCAGGCGGCCCTTCTCATTCTCGATGTATTCCTTGTCATCGCCCTGGCCCAGACCGGCCGAGTTGTCGTGGTCGTTGTTGTACAGCGTGGTCACGCCTTCCTCGAAGTCGGGGTCGTTCGACGCCTGCACCACAATGTCGAAGTACACGCGCTTGCCCTCGTGGAAGTGCCACAGCAGCACCGCGTAGAGGTCCTTCGGTGCGCCAAAGTCCAGCTGCATCCACTGTACACCCTCGCCCAGCTCGAGCATGCTCGACTTCGCATACGACTTGTCGCCGTCGATCAGCATCGCCAGTTCACCCACCAGCGGCGCGTCGAAGCTGCTGCTGACCTCGGCGTCGGCGGCCAGATTGGTCGTGCCCGGCGGGGCGAAGAAGGGGTCGCGCGGCTTGAAGCTTTCCGGCTCGAGGTTCGGGCTCCAGTAGTCCAGCGGCGTGCCCCCGAAGAAGGGTTCCGGCAATTCAAACTCGAGCGGCTCCCAGCCTTCCGGCGGGGCGTCCGCGGCGGGCTCGGCTTCTTCCTTGGCTTCCGATTGCGCCACGGCCGGCGCAGCGTAGAGCAGGCCCAGCGCCAACACGGCGGCCAGGGCTCCCATCCACTTCTTCATCGTATCCGTCTCCTTACATCGTACAGGCGGTTGTGCCTGAGGGTTGCGTTGCCAACGGCCCAGCGGGTTCACCGCGTGGCAGTCTAGCGCATGCGCGGCGTGCCGGTCAGCCTGCCGGCACCGTGGCCACGGCAAAGCGGTTCACCGTGCGCTCATAGTCCGCCACCGCGCTTTCATAGGCATGCGCATAATGACGGCACAGGCGCGCCGGATATTCACGCACCGCGGTCCGTTTCAGCAGCGCGGTGTTGCTGCGCGTCCACCAATAGAGGGCGCCCGCCGGCGCGGCGCCCGCCCCGACCAGCAGTGCCGCCACCCACGGTTGACACTGCATCACCGCTTGCACCAGCAGGGCGCCCAGCGTCCACACGCCAAAGGCGCCCGCCGCCAGTACCAGCGGCTGGTGCGCGAGGGTGGCCTGCAGAAAGCGCGGATAGGGCCGGGGGCTGCGCAGGCGTTCGCCCGCTTCCTCGAGCAGCTTGCGCACCGCGTCCACATCGTGGCCCTGGCCCAGCAACACCTCGTGCGCCTCGATGCGCAGCGAGGCCTCCGCCGCGTCGAAACCG
>CAYMLC010000155.1:0-353 GCA_964390765.1 uncultured Nitrospirales bacterium | reverse complement strand
TTCGATCAGCTCCAGGATGAAGCCGAGCGGCTCGCGCGAATGCTGCTCGGCCGCGGCCTTCAGGCGGTCGTCTTCCATCAGTTCGAGGCGCGCCTGTTGCAGCCGCTCTTCCAGCAGATGGCCCAGCGCCGGTGCTTCCCAGCTCATGCGCGCATCGGCTCCTTCTCGGCATTCTGCCGGATGATGCCCGTTGCGTGCTCGCGGATGCCGGTCAACCATTGCACCTTCGGTTCCAGCCGCGCGATGATCGCAAGGCCCCAGTTCATCATGCCGTTGCACACCGCGCGGTGGGTGGCGATCACGCCCTTGGGATACCCGGTGGAGCCGGAGGTATAGAACAGCGTCGCGTCGTC
>CAYMLC010000154.1:0-7736 GCA_964390765.1 uncultured Nitrospirales bacterium | reverse complement strand
CGGGCCCGCCACCCGGTGTCCTGCCGCGCCGCCGGTGCGCCCGTCGCAGCCCCCACCATGGTGCTGCTGGTCTGCCTGTTACTCCTGCTTAGCGCGCTGCCCATCATGGCGCAGCCGCCGGCCGCCGAGGGCGAAGGCGCAGGAGAAGGCAATAGCCGAATCGACCTGTCTTCGCCGCGGGCCGCACTGCGCACTTTTTACGAGGCGATGTCGGGGGTGCAGGTGGGCAACCTCGAGCGCGAACAGGAAGCCATCGTCACGCTCGAAGTGGACCCCGCACTCGAGGCCATTGAACGCCAGCAGGTCGCCCTGGAAAAGGCAAACCGGCTCTTCGCCATTCTCGACCAATTGCAGTTCAGCTTCGAGGACGTGCCCGAGGAAGCCAGTGGACGCACGGTAGAGCTAGAACTGGGCAAGGGCAACAAGGTAGTACCCCTTCGCTTTTACGCCACAGAGGGCGAATGGCGCATTGCGCAGTCGTTTCTCGAAGCGGAGAACCTGGCCGCCATCGAAGAGCAACTGGCCGCCGCCACGCCGCCCGCACCAGATACCGAGGGCGAATTGCCCTTTGTCGAGGACCTGCGCTCGCCGCGCGCCGCCCTGCAACTGTTCATCCGCGCCATGCGCAGTGAAGACGGCCTGACCCCGGACGACGCCGTGCGCGTGCTCGACCAGGCCAATCTTCCGCCGGATGCGCAACTGGCGCGTGGCGAGCGTCTGGCCTTCTTCATCAAGCAGACGCTGGACCGCACGCGCCTGATCGAATTCAGCGAAGTCCCCCCCACGTCGGTGGGACCACCGTACTTCGTGCTGCGCGACCCCGCCGGCAATCTGGTGCTGGACATTGTGCGCGACGAAGATACCGGTGAACGCGCCTGGCGCTTCACGCCCGAGAGTCTCGAAGTGGCGCCGGACCTGTACGACAAGTATCGCGACCAGCCGGCGTTGCGGGGCGTGGAATCACCCAACGCCGAGCAGGTGCCGCTGGACGTGCGCGTGCGCAATGTGTTGTACGACAGCCTGCCGGTGATGCGCGAGCGCTGGTTCATGCTGCAGAACTGCCAGTGGGTCGGCCTGTTCGTCATCATTTTCCTGGGCATGGTGATCAGCCGCATCGTGGCCGCGCTCATCTTGCTGGCGGTGCACCGCTGGTTCCGCGCCAACCGCTACGAGTTAGATGACAACCTCGGCATTCAGTTCGTGCGGCCCATTCGCATCGCGCTGATGGCCTGGTTCTGGCTCTTGGCGCTGGTGTGGCTGAATTTGCCCGCCGACATCCTGTACGTGTTGCGCCTGGCGGCCGAGACCATCACGGTACTGGCCGCTGTCTGGGCCATCTACAAACTCGTCGATATTCTGGGCGGCTATCTGCAGCAGCGCGCGACGAATACGCAGAACCGCTTCGATGACCTGCTGGTGCCGCTCATCACGAAGACGTTGAAGTTTCTGGTGCTGGCGGGCGCCATCATCTTTGTCGCCGAACGCTATGACTTCAACGTGCAGACCTTGCTGGCCACGCTCGGGCTTGGCGGCCTGGCCTTCGCCCTCGCCGCGCAGGACACCATCGGCAACGTGTTCGGCTCGGTCACCGTGGTCTTCGACCGGCCATTCCGCGCCGGCGACTGGATCAAGATCGATGACGTCGAGGGTGGCGTCGAGCGGGTAGGCATCCGCAGTACGCGCATCCGCACGTTCTACAACTCGCTCGTGATTGTGCCCAACGCAAAGCTGCTGTCGGCGACCATCGACAACATGGGCGCACGGCGCTACCGCCGCCTCACCCAGACACTATCGCTGACGTACGACACACCGCCCGAACGCATTGAAGCATTCTGCGAGGGGGTGCGCGAGTTGATCCGGCAGCATCCCTATACGCGCAAGGATTATTACCACGTCTACTTCAACGCCTACGGCGCGGCGTCGCTGGACATTATGCTGTATTGCTTCTTCGAGACGCCCGACTGGCCGACGGAACTGCGCGAGCGGCACCGGCTCTTGCTCGACATTCTGCGGCTTGCCAAGATTGTGGGCGTCGAATTCGCCTTCCCCACGCAGACGCTTTATCTGCGGCAGGAAGACACGCCGAGCCACGATACGCAGGACAAGCCCCGAACCGCGCGCCGCCTCGGCGTCGAGGCGGCCGAAGGCATTGTGCGTCAGCACCTGGGGCCGCAGGGTTTCGTACCGCCGCCGGTTGTGATAGGGGCGGAGAGCACTGAATTGAAGGCGGGCTTCGACGACGAGGAAGAAGAGGAGTAGGCACGCGTGGCTGCGCGGGAAAACGAGGACAAGAAGATTCAGAACGCGAGCGATGGGCTGCCGCGCATGTTCATTGTGTGCAGCATCCTGTCGGCGATTTTGTTCGCAGCGGTGGCGGGCGTGGTGATGCTGGATGCCGGCCGGCGCAATGCCGAGCAGGTGCGCGTGCTGCACGATTTCAATACGCCCGAGGGCGAATTCGACCCGCGCTCGATAGTGGATCCCGATGCGCCGGAGCGCCTCCAGCGCGAAGGCGGCGCGCCAAACACGCCGGCTTCGCTGCGCTGACGGCTACAGGGGATTCGAACCCGGGGCGAAACCGTCTTCGCCGGCGGGGTCAAAGCGGTAGGCGCTGCCGGGTGAATTGAAGAACTGTATCAGCCGCAACAGTTCTGTGAGTGCGATGCGCCAATCCGCGGGATTGTAGTCGCTGTCGTGGAACCCGCAGTCACGCGGCCCGGTGTCGCCCGGCGCATAGCCATCTTCAGAATCTGGATCGCAACTGAGCGCGCCTACGTTGAAGAACTGGATGACCCGCAGCAACTCGCTCAGCGTGATTGCGAAGTTGCCATCCTGGTCGGCCGTGTGGGGCGCCTGCCCTTCGATCAGGTCACCGCGTATCTCGCCGGCGGGGAAGGCCGGCGAGGTGATCACAACGTGGAGGCGGCCGCGCAGGAACTCGTTCACCTGTGCCGGGGCAAGGCCCGCCGCCGTGGTGATGGGCGAGAAAGCATTGCCAAGGTTCGACAACTGTACGCCATTCTCGCCCGGCGCGCCCCGGAACAGGATCAGCGTCTGGGCGTCGCCGAGGTCGTGCGTAATCTCGAGCTGCAGCAGGCCACCATCGGCCGGCGCGCCCAGCGGCGTGAGCGTGGCGCTGCCGAAGCCGCGCGCTTCGCTGCCGGTGGGGGGCACCACCTGTCCCCCGCTCAAGCCAAAGCTAATCTCGAAACCCTCTTCCGGCGCGGTGCGGAAGACTTCGAGCGTGGCCGAATTGGAGACGGTCGGCCCGCGGTTGTCGGTGATGACGACATCGAAGTCGCCTTCGTCGCCCGGGTCGAGATTCACCACGGTAAGACTGGGGATGGACGGCGCGCCCGGAATGGCGGTGCCCTGGAAGCGCCAGGTGTAAGTCGGATTGCCGATGCCACCAGCCACCGCGACGTTGAAGGTGAACGAACCGCCGGGCAACGCGCCGCCACCCACAGGCTGTTGCGTAATCTCGAGCGGCGGCCCCACGGTCAGTAGAGCAGGCGAGGAGAAGGCCTGGTTGCCCGAGATGAACGCGTCGCTGACCAGCACGGTATAGAGGCCGCTGTCGGCTTCAATCAGATTGTTCAGCTCGAGCGTCGGTGCATTGGGCGCATCGTCCAGCACGCTGCCGTCCTGGCGCCACTCGTAGTTGTAGAAGCCGCTGCCGCCCGACACTTCAACCGTGAAGGCGTAGCTCTCGCCGGTGTACCGAATGGCCGGTGCCGGCTGCTGCGTGATCTGGAACGTCGGCTCGACCACGGCCAGGGTGGCGTTGTTCGAGAGCGCGGTGATTTCCGGGTCGGCGGCATCGGTCACCAGCACGCTGTAGACGCCACGCGCGCTCGGCTGCGCATTGCTGATGGTAATCTGCGGTGCACTTGCCAGGCCCAGGCTCGCGCCTTCGCGGCGCCAGTCGTACAGGTAGTTGCCCGAACCACCGCTGACCGCAACGCTGAAGGTGAAGTTGTCGCCCACATCGATCACGCCGCCCGCGGGCTGCTGCGTGATCAGGATGGTGCTGGTCTGCACGGTCAGAATTGCGGGGTCCGTGGTTACGGAAAGCGTGCTCGTAAACTGGTCGGTGATAACGCACGTATAGGTGCCGCCATCCCCGGCCAGTACAGGGTTCAGGTTCAAGGTCGGCAGGCTGGGCACGCCGAGCGAGTTGCCGTCGCGCCGCCAGTCATAGATGTAGCTGCCCGAACCGCCGCTGACCGCGACCGTAAAGGAGAACGAATTGCCCTGCTCGACCACCCCGCCGGTGGGTTGGGTATCGATGGAGAGCGGCGGCAGCGTGATGTTGAGCTGCGCCACATTACTGAGCACGTTGTTGGCGGCGTTGCCCGCGTCGGCCACACGCACGCGATACGGGCCCGCATCGCCGATGTCCACATCGTCGATGGTCAGCGTCGGCTGATTGGGGGCGCCGAAGGGGTTGCCGTTGCGCAACCAGGTGTAGTTGAAGCTGCCGCTGCCGCCCTGCGCCGCGACGGTAAAGGTCGCCGTACCCCCCAGGCTGACCGTCTGCGGCTGTGGCTGTTGCGTGATAGCGACCGTTGGTTCAATCACGGCCAGATTCACCGGGCCCGAGCTCACGGTGTTGGCGCCGCCGTCGGCCGTCACCTCGACGGTATAGCTGCCGGCGTCGGCCGGCGTGGCGGAGGCGATCTCGAACGTGGGGGCATTGGGCCCGACGACGGTGCCATCACGCCGCCAGGTATAGGCATAGGGCCCGGGCGCACCACCCTGCACTTCGACCCGGAAGGTAAAGGTGTTGCCCTGTGCAACGGCACCGCCGCCGAGCGGCCGGGTCACAATCAAGGGCGACGATACGACGTTGACCCGCAGAATGGGCGTGGTCAGCGTCTCGACGCCATCCTGCACGATGCAGAAGTAGCGCCCGCTGTCGGATTCATTGAGGAAGGCAATGGTAAAGCTGGCGTCGGTAGAGACTTCGGTCACACTGTCGCCATCGTCGAACTGCCAGCTGTAGGTATAGCTGCCGGTTCCGCCTGCCGCCTCGATGGCAAAGGTATTCGTACGCCCGGTAAAGAAGGTGCCCAGGCCTTGCAGCGACTCGAAGCGCAGCGGCGGGTCGATGCAATTGGTCAGCAGCCAGTCTTCACGCGTCTCGATGCCCGGCGCCAGCCACTCGCCCAGGTTGGTGATGTTGTCGTCGTCGATATCGCCCGCGGCACCCAGCCAGTTGGGCTCGGTCGCTGCGTCGCCGTAGGTGAAATACTCGCCGGCGGTAAAGTTAATCTGCGCCTGGATGTTGGGAATCTGCGCTTCGAGGCCGCCGCCCGACAGGAAGCGCTCGACCAACGTATCCGCGAGTTCGTTGACGAAGACGAGCGATGCCTCGTCGGCTATGGTCACGTAGCCGGCAAGCAGGTTCTGCAGCGCATTCGCCAGCACGGGGTCTGTGGTGGCCAGTTCTTCGAGGATGTTGAAATCGCCGAAGGCATTGACCGTCAGTTCATCCTCGACCCGGCTGAAGTTCGTGTTGAAGCCCGCCTGCACCGCTTCGGCGCGGCCCGCCGGCAGGCAGTCGGGTTGCAGGAAACCACCGAGCACACTGCGCAGCAGCCCCAGTTGGTCGTCTTCGTTCAGACCATTGCCGTCGTTGTCGATGTCGAGCAGCTCCGGCGACCCGCCAAGGAAGCGTTGTGCGACAAACAATTCGGCGTCGAAGTCGACCTGCACCGGATCGGCCACGCTCAAGGTTGCGGGCTCGCTGACGGCTTGCAGCGCCGGCTCGACGGCATCGGTCACGACGACCTGGTAGTCGCCGCTGTCTTCGGCGCTTAAGTCCGCGATGGTCAACTCGGGTTCGACAACGCCATCGACATCGAAATCGCCATTACGCCAGGCATAACTGTACTGGCCCGAGCCGCCCGCCACGTTTACGCGGAAGGTGTGCACGTCGCCCGCCGCTTTGTCAGCGCCGCGCGGCTGCTGCACGATGGTCAACTCCGGGTCGAGCACGGTCAATTCGAAGGGTGCGGTCGTCACGTTGGGCACGGCGCCCGTCTGGTCGACCACGACGCAGGTGTACGTGCCGTCCTCGAGCACCCGCACGGATTCGAGCGCCAGCGTCGGCTGGCTGGGTGCGCCGAAGAAGTTGCCGTCGCGCTGCCAGATGTACTGCAGCGCGCCACTGCCGCCTTCGACTTCGAAGCTGGCGGTGAACGATTCGCCCACGCGGCGTGCACCGCCCGCGGGCTGCTGCCGAATGCGCAGCGGGTCGACCACCAGCACAAACGCACTTTCGGAGACCACGACATCGTCCGGGAAATCGAGGTCCTGCACGCGCGCGGTGTAGAGGCCCGAGTCGCCGGGGACGGCCGAAGCGAAGCTGAGCGTGGCGGTGGTCTCACCGTCCAGCACTTCGCTGTCCTTGAACCAGGTCCAACCGTAACTGCCGCTGCCGCCGCCAGCCACCGGCGCCAGGGTGATGGCGGTGCCGGTCTCCACCACCTGTGCCTGGGGCTGCTCGTCGAGGCGCAGGTCGTCGAAGACTTCGAGGAGCGCTGCCTCGGTCACGATTTGCAGCATGGGGTCGTCCGCATCCGTGATGCGGCAGGTGTAGCGTCCGGCATCGTCGAGCGAGAGCGACGCGAGGGTCAGCACCGCCGCATCGGGCACGTCGAGCGGCACATTGTCCTTGCGCCAGCTGTAGGCATAGTTGCCGCTGCCGCCCGATACCACGACTTCGAGCGTACGCGTCTCGCCCACGCGCGCGACGCCACCCTGCGGCTGCGCCTCAATCGACAGCGGTACCACCACCGTCAGGGCGGCGGGGTTACTGTCGAGCGTGTCGCCCGGGAAGGCAGTGTCTTCGACCTGCACACGGTAGATACCCGCGTCTTCTTCCTGTGCCGCGTTCACGGTATAGGTGGGGCGGCTCAACGCGGCCAGCGGCGCATCGTCTTTAAACCAGGTGTACCGGTAGTCGCCCGTGCCACCGCCTACCGTTACTTCAAAGGCCGCCGGCTCGCCACGCTCGACGCGCACCGGCTGCAGCTGGCCGGTGATTGCCAGGGGTTCCAGCACCGACACGGTGGCCGGGGTCGAAGTAATCTGACGGCTCGGCATCTCGCGGTCGCGCACAATCACGGAGTAAGAGCCGGCATCGGCGTCCGCTACATTGTCGAGCGTCAACGTGGGCGCGCTGGGCGCCAGCAGGGTCTGCCCGTCGCGCCGCCAGTTATAGGCATAGTCGCCGCTGCCGCCGGCCGCTTCCACGCGCAGTTCCACGGTGTCGCCCGGCCGCACCGTGGCGGATTGGGGCGCCTCGACAATCACGAGTTCCTCGAGCGTGACCGTCAGGACCGCGGGCGCGCTGCGTACCTGCGCCTGCGGATCGCGCTGGTCGGTTACCCAGCACGTGTAGACGCCCGCGTCGCCAAGCTCTACATCGTTCAGGGTAAGGGTCGGCGCGCTGGGCGCGAGCAGGGTGGTCCCGTCTTTGCGCCAGTTGTAGGCAAACTCACCCGAGCCGCCGGACACCACAATACTGAAGGTCACGTCGCTGCCCTCGGGCACCGTCTGCGACTGCGGCTGCTGTTCGAGTACCAACTGTGGCAGGAGCACCGTGAGCGTAGCGGGCGAGGTCGTCACGCTGAGGCTGGGGAATTGCCGGTCCTGCACGGTCACCCAGTAGGAGCCGGCGTCGTCGACCACCAGGTTGACCACCTGGAGCTTGTGCTCGTCCTCGGTGC
>CAYMLC010000153.1:0-7756 GCA_964390765.1 uncultured Nitrospirales bacterium | reverse complement strand
GCGGGGGCGGATTCGGTGGTGGCGGGGGCGGATTCGGTGGTGGCGGCGGGGCCGACGTGACTTCGATTAGCAATATCTCCGACTTGTTCGGCTCGGTCGACGACGCCACGGTCGGCGAACTGCCACCCATCACCGAGGTGATTGGCCTGCCCGAGGGCGGCACTGGCGCCACGGCGAGCCAGGGCGGCGGTGCCGGCGAAGGCCAGCAGCAGCAGGGCGGCGGCGCCCAGGGCCAGGGCGACGCGAACGACCAGTCCATTGTGGCGCTGCTGAATGCGCTGGTGGACGATGTGTACGAACCCTACACCGGCGAGCGCCTCAGCGAACTGATCTACAATCCGCTGATCAATCTGCTCATCGCGCGCAACACGACCAGCAACCTCGACGAGTTGGAGCGGTACCTGGCCGAGATCGACGTGACCCCGCGTCAGGTGAGCATCGAAGCCAAGTTCCTGACCGTGCAGGTGGGCGACCTGGACAAGGTTGGCTTTGAATGGGACCTCGAGGCTTCCGACCTGAACAACCGGGTGCGCGAGATTCCGACCATTGCCGGATTGACCGGCGGCACCGTGGGCGGCGGCACCGTGGGTGGCGGCGGCACAACCGGCGGCACCACGGGCGGCACCACGGGCGGCCAGTTCTACGACTTCGACATCAATGGCGACGGCGTGGATGAGTCGATTCCGTTCTACACCCGCCCGGATGGCACCAACGTCATCGGCAACACGATTACCGAGGGCATGCTGCAAGCGCTGACCACGCCCGGACCGGCGGCCAGCACCTTCAACTTCATGGGCAACATTCTGCAGAACGAAGACGGCGACAGCCTGAGCGTGACCTTCGACTTTCTGGACAGCCTCTCGGAAACCGAGTTGCTGAGCGCCCCGCGCGTGACCACGCTCAACCTGAAGCCCGCCGCCATTGCCGACTTTACCACGGAGTACTTTGTGACTTCGGTGGACCAGGCGGTGCTGACGAGCGGCGGCACCTTCGGCGGCGACCCCGTGCAGACGCTGGTCACGCAGGTGAACCCGACACCGTTCAACTTCGGTATCGGCCTGACGGTCACGCCGCAGATCAGCGACGACGACCACATCCGCCTGTGGCTGAATCCTGAGGTGCGCAATCGCATTGGTGAGACGTCCTTCGAGCAGACCTCGGTACAGGGTGACCAGTCGGTCAGTTCGGAAATCATTCTGCCGATTACGAACATCCAGTCCGTCTGGACGAACGTCATCGTGCACGACGGCGACACCCTCGTGCTGGGTGGCCTCGTCACCGACCAGACCATCTCGAGAGAAGAGAAGTGGCCCTACGTGGCGGACATTCCGGTGATTGGCTTCTTCTTCCGCGGCCGCTCGCGCGAGGTCAGCCAGTCGAGCCTGCTCATCTTCGTGACGCCGGACATTCTGGACACCACGGGCGCCAAGTTCTTCGACGCCGGCGCCTAGGCCACAACACAAACGAGGACTTCCAGCCGGGCGGCCATGGCCGTCCGGCTTTGTCTTTATGGCACGGCAGCTTCTATACAGTTCGCTCTCGCTTGCGGCGGCCCCCCTCTTCTGGGCAGGCACCATGGCCCGGCACCGCCCCGCTCGCGCGCGCCTGGCGCCTGCCGTGCCCGTGTGCCCGGCGCCGCCGGTCTGGGTGCATGCGTGCTCGGTCGGCGAACTGAGCGCGGCCGCGCCCCTGCTGCAGGCGCTGCAACAGCGCTATCCCGACGTACCGCGGGTCTTGACCACCAATACGCCGGATGGCTATCGCAAGGCCGAAGGGCTGCGCGAATTGGCGGCGCTGACCTGGAATCCGGTGGACGTGGCGCCGGTGGTGGGGCGCTTCTATCGTGCGCTGCAGCCGCGCGCCGTGGTACTGGTCGAAGGCGACCTGTGGCCGAACATGTTGGCCGGGGCCCATCGGCGCGGGGTGCCCGTGGCCATTGTCAGTGCGCGCCGCTCGGACAAGCGCCGCTACCGCGCGCCGGGCGTGCGCGGCTTCCTGCGGCAACTGCTGGCGCCCGTGGCCCTGGTGGCGGCGCAGACCGATGCCGATGCCGAGCGCTATGCGCAGCTGGGCGTACCGGCCGACCGCATTCACACGGGGGGCAACCTGAAGTTTGACGCGGTGCGCGTGGAAGCAGACCGACAGGCGCGCGACCGGTTGCGCCGCCACTTCGACATACCACCCTCATCGCCCGTGCTGGTTTTCGGCAGCACGCGACCGGGCGAAGAGGCGTTGGCCGCGCAAGTCTACGCCGCGCTCGCCGACGCCTTTCCCGCGCTCCACATGATGGTCGCCCCCCGCCACCCGCAACGCACGCGCGAGGCACTGCACGCCCTGCCCGAAGGCGTGCAACGCTACTCGGCGCCCAACCCGCGCGGGGCACACGCACGGCTCATCCTGCTCGACGAACTCGGGCTGCTGGTGCCGGCCTACGCCCTGGCCCAGGCGGCCATGGTGGGGGGCAGCTTCTTTCCCGGCTACGGCGGCCACAACATTCTCGAGCCGGCGGCACTGGGCGTGCCCACGCTCTTCGGCCCGCACATGAGCGCTTACCGCGATGTGGCCGCGGCGATGTGTAAAAGCGAAGGCGCGTGGCAGTGCCGTACGGCGGATGAGTTGATCGGCGTGTTGACGCGGCTCTTGCGCGCGCCGGGTGAAGCTCGCCGCGCCGGCACGCGCGTACGCAATGTGGTGCTGCGCGGCCAGGGCGCTACCGCCCGGACCCTTGGCCTGCTGGCGCCCGTGCTCGACCCCTCTGCCTGACCCGCAAGCTGCTACACTCGCGCACAATGCCCGCGCTACTCGACAGATGGCTGCGTGCGGCCGATGCAGGGCTGGGGGCCGAGCGGCATCCCGGGCGTGCCGCGGCCGTGTTGCTCGCGCCCGGCCTGCTCGTACTGGCGGTGTTTGGCCTGTGGCCGATGCTGCACGCCGTGGGCCTGAGCCTGTGGGGCGGGCGCGCGGCACGCGGCCCCTTCGTGGGCTGGGCCAACTATGCCGAGGCCCTGCAGAACGACGCCTTCTGGCAATCGGTCTGGGTGACCGTTTACTTCGTGCTCGGCACGGTGCCGGTTACGCTCGTGCTGAGCTTCCTGATTGCGGCGGGGCTGCACCGGGTAAGGCGCGGCGGGGGCCTCTTGCGCACGCTGTACTTCCTGCCCTATGTGACCAGCACCGTGGCGGCCGCGCTGGTGTGGCGCGCGCTGTTTGACCCGCGCCACGGCGTGGCCAATGCCGTGCTGGCGGGCGCGGGGGTGCCGGGCCAGCAGTGGCTGCTCGAGCCGCGCGGTGTGCTGCACCTGGTTTCGGGCGGTGCCGTGCCGGCCGACTGGGGTCCCAGCCTGGCGCTGTGCTGCATCATGCTGTTCGACATCTGGCATGGCGTGGGTTTTATGGTCGTGGTGTTTCTGGCGGGCCTGGCCGCGGTCCCGCGCGACCTCGACGACGCCGCGCGGCTCGATGGCGCCCAGGGCCTGCGCCGGCTGCGGCATGTGGTACTGCCGCTGGTCTCGCCCACGGCGTTCTTCCTGCTGGTCGTGGGGGTGATACGTGCCTTTCAGGCGTTTACCAGCTTCTATGCCTTGACGGCGGGCAGCGACCGCGCACTGGGCACTACCGACCACCTGATGCTCCACCTGTACACAGCCTTCTATGTGAACCGGTACTGGGGCTACGCCAGTGCGGTGGCGGTGCTGCTGAGTGTGGGCATCATGCTGCTGACGCTGGTGCAATGGCGCCTGGCGGGGCGCCGGGTGTTCTACGCATGAGGCGCACGGCGGCCTGGCTGCGCGGCGGCCTGCTGTGGGCAGGCGCGCTGATGATGGCGTATCCGTTTCTGTGGATGGTGGGCACCGGCTTCGAGACACTGAACGAGGCCGTGCAGCCGTCCATCAATCCGTGGCCTGCGTCGTGGCAATGGAACAATTACGCCGCGCCCTTCACCGACGCGCCCTTCCTGCGGTACTTCTTCAACTCCTTGTTGACCGGCATCGCCGTTACCGCAGCCACGGTCTTCACCGCGCTGTGCGCGGGCTATGCCTTCGCGCGGCTGCCCTTTCGCGGGCGCGGGCCGCTCTTCGTCCTGGTACTGGCTACGCTGATGGTACCGTTCGAGCTGGCGCTGATCCCGAACTTCGTCACCATCTCGCAGTTGGGCTGGTACGACCGTTACGCGGCACTGGTCGTGCCGTGGTGCGCCAATGCCTTCGCCATCTTCCTCGTGCGCCAGGCCTTTCTCTCGTTGCCGCGCGACTACTTTGACGCCGCCGCGCTCGATGGCTGCGGCCACTTCCGCTTTCTCTTCACCATCGGCGCACCGCTGGTGCGGCCGTCGCTCATTACGGTGGCGCTCTTCGCCTTCCTCGGCAGCTACAACGCCTTGCTGTGGCCGCTTATCGTCACCGCATCGGAAGACATGCGCGTTGTCCAGGTGGGGCTGATGGCCTATCGCGGCGACGCCGGCGTGCAGGTGCACCAGTTGATGGCCGCATCGGCCGTTGTCATCGCGCCGGGCGTGCTCCTATACTTCGTGGCCCAGCGCCACCTCATCGCCGGAGCGCTCGGCGCCGGTATCAAGGAGTAAACGCAATGGCGCCCTGCCCCCTGCCCCGGATTGGTATCGTTCTGCTTGCCCTGGCCTGCATCGCAGGCTGCGGTCAACGCAGTGGCTATGCGCCCATCGACCGAGAAGCCGCGGTGTTCTGGGACCGCCAAACCGCGGAATCGGCACAGCTGCTTGCGGCGATCGTCGATGACTTCAATGCACGCCATACCGGGCTGCCCGTGCGCGCCGAGACGGCCGGCGGCTATGGCGACATCTTCAAGAAGGTGAGTGCCGGTATCCAGGCCGGCACCCTGCCGGCGCTGGCTGTCAGCTATGAAAGCATGACCGCTGAATACATCGAGCAAGACGCAGCAGTGATGCTTGACCCCTATCTCTTTGCACCGGAAGGCGGGCTGGCGCCGAGTGAAGTCGCGGACTTCTTTCCCGCGATCCTGGAGTCAAACCGCTTCGAGGCTTACGGCGGCAATTACTATTCGTGGCCAATGATGAAAAGCGTATTGATGCTTTACTTTAACCGCAACGTAATGCGCGAGGCCGGGGTAGCGCTGATGCCGCGTACGTGGCAACAGTTCCTGGAAACAGCGCGCACCATCAAGCAGGAGACCGGCAAGCAGGCCTTCGCGCTCGACATGGATGCGAGCACCTTCGCGGGCATGGTGTACAGCCGCGGCGGCCAGCTGTACAGCGACGACGAAACCCAGTTCGCTCAGCCGGCCTCGGAAGAGACCCTACGGTTGATCGCCACGCTTGGCCGCGAAGAACTGGCCTTTCAGGTGGCGCCGGGTACCTTTCAGGATCAGGAAGCGCTCACGCGCGATGAAATTGCATTTACACTGCGCACCAGCGCGGGACTCTATTACATGGCAGCCATGATGGAGGGGCGGCGTGACCACTGGGGTGTCGAGATGATACCGCAGGGCGAAGGCACGGAGTTGGCCACCGTGTTGTTTGGGCCGAATGTTACGCTCTTTGCGGTAGGCGAGGAACAGCAAGAGGCGGCGTGGGACTTCGTGCGCTATTTCACCTCGGTCGATGTGCAGGTGCGCTGGGCGCTGGGCACGGGCTATCTGCCGGTGCGCCGCTCCGCCGCAGACCACCCGCGCATGCAGGGACATTTCGCCGAATGGGAATATAACGACGAGCCCTTCAAGGCGCTGCAGTTTGCGCGGCCCGAACCCAATGTGACCGGTTGGCAGGAAGTACGCGGCCTCGTTGAGCGCGCCATGACGGAAGTCTTCACAGGCACCACCACGCCGGGCACGGCAGCCCGCCGCCTGAAAGAAGATGCCGACGCAGCGCTGGCCCGTGCGGCGGGCGCCAATGCTGGATAGCCACGAAAACGCGGACCCGCAATTGCACACCAGAGCGGACCCGAGACAAGGCTGGAAGAGAACAAGCAGGAACGACTGAGCGATGCATCATCGCATGCGATAGCCGGACCTCTGCTCCACCCCGCGCTGCTCTTTCTTTTCCTTCTCTTTGGTATGCGTTTTCGCTTTAGTACCTTTTCGGCCTCTATCCCCCTCGCCTACTCCGTCATCTCTGCGCGGGGAAACGAGCCCAGAATCTTCACGGTCAGCGCGCGATCTTCCAGGTGTTGCAATACTGCCTGCACCGGCTCGTCCGTCACGTGGCCATCGAAGTCGATGAAGAATACATATTGCCACGCCTTCGTGCGCGATGGACGCGACTCGATCTTGCTCAGGTTGATGCCGGCCTCGGCGAAGGGCTGCAGCAGGGTCAGCAATTCACCCGCACGATTGCGTCCCGCCACCATGATGGCGGTCTTGTCGTCGCCCGTGCGCTTTACGAGCTGATGCCCGATGATGAAGAAGCGCGTGTAATTGTGCGGGTGGTCTTCGATGCGCGCGCAGACGATATCGAGTTGATAGGTCTCAGCCGCCATGCGACTGGCGATGGCCGCGGTGCCCGGCTCTTCGGCCGCGCGCCGGGCGGCCTCGGCGGTACTGGAGACTTCGCGCAACTGCGCGGAGGGCAGGTTTGCGCGCAGCCAGTTGCGGCATTGAAACAGTGCGTTATCCTTACTGTAGACCGTGCCGATCTCGGCGAGCGGCGAGCGGCTGAGCAGATTCTGCGTAACATGCAACAGCACTTCGTTGCACACCTTCACATCGCTCGTAACAAACCGGTCGAGTGTCTCGCCCACACTGCCGCCGGTAGCACTCTCGATAGGCACGATGCCGTAATCCACGCGCTTGCGCTCGACCTCGGTAAAGATGTCGGCGAAGCTGGCCATCGGGTGGTAGTCGGCACTGACGCCAAAGACGCGCCGTGCCGCCATGTGGCTGAAGGTGTCGCGCGGACCGAGAAACGCGACGCTGGTGGGTTTCTCGAGGGCACGAACCGCACTCATGATTTCCCGCCAGATCACCGCCAGCGCGTTGTGCGGCAGCGGTCCGGCGTTGACGGCCTGCAGCCGCGCAAAGACTTCGCGCTCGCGCTCGGGCACGTAGAACGGCGCGGCGCGGTCTTCCTTGATCTTGCCGATGGCCAGCGCGTGCTGGGCCCGCTCGTTCAGCAGCGCCACCAGTTGCTGGTCAATCGCATCGATTCGGTCGCGGTGTTCTTCGAGTGACATAGCTATCGCCCATCCACGATTTCGAGCGGCGCATGCGCCACCACCAACATGCGTGGCGGCCCCGTCTTGAAACGCACGCGCACGCGCAGCTTGCTGCCGGTGCCACTGGTATACATCACCGTGCCCACGCCGAACTTCGCATGGCGCACACGGGTGCCCACCTTGAAGCCGTTCGGGTCGGCCGCCGCCACCGTCGCCGGCCGGGCGCCCGGTCCAGACGCCGCCCCGGCACGCGGGCCGCCGGCCCTGGGCTGCGTGCGCAACCGCTCGAGCCGATCGCTGCCGCCCTCCTGAATAAAGCGCGAAGGCATGCGCCCACCGCTGGTGCGGCCATAGACGGTGCGCGCGCGCGCCCAGCACAGCGTCAGCCGTTTGCGGGCGCGGGTCATGGCGACGTAGGCAAGGCGGCGCTCTTCTTCGAGGTTGGCCTCGTAGTCGTCGTCGTCTTCTCGCGTCAGCGGAAACAACTCTTCTTCAAGCCCGACGAGGTAGACATGGTCGAACTCGAGCCCCTTCGCACTGTGGCAGGTCATCAGCGTGATCGCAGGCGCCCCCGGCCCCGTCTGCGTGTCGAGGTCGGTGGGCTGCTCGCT
>CAYMLC010000152.1:0-7764 GCA_964390765.1 uncultured Nitrospirales bacterium | reverse complement strand
GTGAAAGCGCGTATTCTCCAGCAACACGATGCCGCCCGGCTCGAGCGCCTGCACCGCGGCCGTTGCCGAAGGCCCCACCACCTCATCCACCTTCACCACCGGCCCGTCGACCAGCGTCTCGAGGTGCGCCGCAATCGCGTCCATCTTCAAGAGCGCCAGCTTTGCCGGGTCATCCTTCACCTTCTTCGGGCGGCCGAGATGCGAAGCCAGCACCAGTTTGCCGCCCCTCTCCCGCACCCAGTTGATGCTTGGCAACGCAGAGCGAATGCGCAAATCATCGCGCACGCTGCCGTCGTCGTTCTGCGGCACATTGAAGTCGACCCGCATGAAGACGGTCTTGCCCGCCACATCCAGGTCGGTGATGTTCAGTTTGTTCATGCCGTCCTCTTTTACAAGGGGTGCCTGCGCAGCCGCCTTGCCTTAGGCCATCTTCGCGAACAAATCGACGCAGCGGCTCGAGTAGCCCCACTCGTTGTCGTACCAGCTGATGACTTTCAACAGGTTGCCGCCAATGACCGACGTGCTCAGCGCGTCGAAGATGCTCGAGTGCGGATTGCCCACGATGTCGATCGACACAATCGGGTCTTCCGTGTATTCGAGAATGCCCTTCATCGGGCCATCGGCCGCCGCCTTGATCGCGGCGTTCACCTGTTCCGGGGTCACTTCCTTCGCCATCTCGCACACCAGGTCCACCACCGAGCCGTCCGGCGTCGGCACGCGCATCGCCATGCCGTCCAGCTTGCCGTTCAGGTCGGGCAGCACCTTGCCCACCGCGCGCGCCGCACCCGTGGTCGTCGGGATGATTGACACCGCCGCGGCACGCGCCCGGCGCAGGTCCTTGTGCGGCATGTCCAGCACCTGCTGATCATTCGTGTAGGCGTGCGTCGTGGTCATGAGACCCTTCACAATGCCGAACTGCTCGTGCAGCACCTTCGCCACCGGCGCCAGACAGTTGGTCGTGCAACTCGCATTCGAGATAACCTGATGCTCCGGCTTCAGGTCGGCGTCGTTCACACCCAGCACCACCATCGCATCGACCGCATCCTTCGGCGGCACGCTCAGCAGCACCTTCTTCGCGCCGCCCTGCACGTGCAGCAGGCACTGGTCCTTCGCCCGGAACACGCCCGTCGACTCCAGCACGATGTCGACGCCCATGTCGCCCCAGGGAATGTCCGCCGGGTTCTTGATGGCCGAGGCCTTCACCGTCTTGCCGTCGACCACGAAGGCGTCGCCCTCGACCTTCACCTCTTTGTCGTACTTGCCATTCACGCTGTCGTACTTCAGCAGATGCGCAAGCGTCTTTGCGTCGGTCAGATCGTTGACCGCCACCACTTCCATATCCGGCCGCTCCATCACGATCTTGAATACGTTGCGGCCAATACGCCCGAAGCCGTTGATACCAATCTTGAGTGCCATTTCCCCGAATCCTTTCCGCGGTTGGGTTGAGCCTTCACGCGCCGGTGCGCGGCGCATGGGGCGCCTGCCGTTCGCGCGTTGGCGGGCTGTGTGCAGACCGCGCCCGCTGGCCGGGCTTGCCGGGTTTGCGCTGCCGCGCCAAACGAAGGCGAGTATTGCATGCAAGTACCCGCGTTTCAATGCACCCCGCTAACACAGCGGGGCTTCCTCGCTTTTAGAGTTTCGCCCCGCCCGCGTGTTGCCAGCGCCCCCAAACGGCTGCATGCGCACGCATCAGCTGTGCTATAGTCGCGCAAAAGCCGGAGGCCACGTGGCGCACGCCCCACGCGAGCGTGCCCCCTCAACCGCAGGAGCGCCCCATGGCGGAAGTGGGCGATCCCCTAACCCTAATCGAATCGTTGCGTGCCGAGTTGGCGCGCGAGCGCGAAGCGCGTGCGGCGCTCGAAACACGTCTGCAGCAGGCGGAAGCGCGCACCGGCGCTGTGCCCGAGCACGCGGGCCTGGGGTTGGCACAATTGCAGGCCGATGCCACGGCCGATGCCGCTGGCCCCGATGCGCACATCGAACTGACCACCTGGCTGGCACAGGCGAGCCTGGCGGCCGATGCCGCCGAAGACTACGCGCGCGAGCAGACAGGCCTCGATCAGGCCGCCCTGCTGCAGCGCTTGTCTGCCGCGCCACCTCCGGCACCGCGCGCCCCCGAACCAGCGCCTGCGCCCCCGGCCGATACCGCCGCGATCCAGGCGGCGGAAGCCCGGGCGCGCCACCACCAGAATCAGGTGCGCCGGCTGACCGAAGAGTTGGCCGCGGCACGCGCAGAGCAGATGCGCACGGCCGCGCGCCTGCAGGCCCTCGAGAGCCACCTGCCCGACGCGGGTGTGCCCGCACCCGAAGCGCCAGCGCCACCCACTGAAGAACCGTCCGCCGGCGATACACCGGCGCCCTTTTCGCTCGATACCGACTGGGCGTCGGCCCTGCCCGAGCTGCCCACCCACGAGACGCAGTCGCACGATGCGCCCGCCGCCCCCACGCGGAACGATACGCTGCTGGATGCGGTCTTGAACTTTGGCGGCAGCGACCCCGCCGCCCGTGAACCGCGCAATCCGCAGCGGCCCGAGGCCCTGGAAGACCACTCGGCCGACGCCGCCGGCGATGCCCTGGCCGATTCGGCACAGGCCGCCATGGAAGCCATGGACGCCGCAGCGCTGCAACCGGGGGATGCCGAGGCCGCAGGGCTCGCGGACGTGGCTGACGATACGCCTTCGCTCGAGGAGACCGGACCGCTGGAGGAGGAGAGCGGCGACGATGGCGCCCGCGACGCAGCGCCCGCCGGCGACAGCCCCTTCGAAGAGCCCGGGCCACCCACACCGGCCGGTGGCGCACCGACCCTGGAAGAGGTGGTGTCGATGTACAGCGAGCCCTCATCAGAGGTGGCCGACGAGGAGGACGCCCCCGGTTCGGACGACCCGCTCGACCAATGGGCGCGCTCGACCCAAGCCGCCCCATACACGCTGGAGACCCCGGCAACCGAGACCCACGAGGCGGAACCTGCCGAGCAGGACACCAACGCGCCGCAGCCCGCCGAGCCGGATGTGGCGGATGCGGATATCACCTACGACGCGTCCTCGTCCGAATCTGAACAGGCCGACGGCCCTCCGCCCGAGACGCCGCGGTGGGAGCAGGCCCTGCCCGCTCTGCAAGACGACTGGCCAAGCGAGGATTCCACCGCCCCCGAAGAAGAGGCGGACGACGCGCCCGCGCCACGCGAGCAGACCATCGAGCAGATTCTCAATGCGTGGAGCCGCGACCCCGAGCCGGATGCCTCGCCGAACCGTGCAGCCGCGCACGACCAAGCTGAGCCCCCGCGCGAGGCCCCTCCGCAGCCGCGTGCCTCCGAACCGTCCGCGCCCGAGCGCGGCCGCGGCAAGCAGGGCAAAGACGCCATGGTCGACGCCCTGCTGCGGTTCATGGGCCCCAAGGAATAGGCGCGCCCCGCGATGGCCGCACGCCGCGCCACTGCGCCTTATTCCGCCTTCGGCGATGCGCCCGTCGAGATTGGTTGCGAAGCCTGTGGCCAGATCATGCGCGTGCCGCCGGGCAGCGAAGGGCGCCGTGGCCAATGCCCCGCCTGCGGCCACAAGATTCACCTCTCGCCGGCGCGCCTGCACCCGCTGAGCCAAGCCGAAGCGCCGCGCCCCGGCGGCGGGCTGCTGCGCAACCGCACCCAGCGCACGCGCCAGGCCGAGACGGCCACACGCGAAGCCGCCGCGCGCCGCTTCGCCGAAGCAGTAGACCTGTACGGGCAGGGGCGCTATGCCGAGGCCTTGTACCTACTCGACGCGCTCAAGCGCGACTACCCCGCCAATGAAGAGATCGACAGCGCGCGTGCGCAGTGCCTCGCGGCGTTGGGCGCAGCACCGGCCGGCCTGCCCGCACCCGAGGCCGCCGAAGCAGCCGAGGCGGAACTGACCTGCGACACGGTGCGCCGCGTGGTGCTGGAGAAGCTGCTGTACGGCCGCACGGAATCCGTGCAACTGGAGGCAGCGGAACTGGCGGCGCGGCTGCTGGGCATGCTGCCCCACGAAGACCAGGCGCACGCAGCGAAGTCCACCAGCAACGGGCGCAGGTCAACCCCCGCGAAAAAACCGGGCACTGCCAGGAAGAGCGGCGCGAAAAAATCGGCCGCCAAGAAACGCGCCGCGCGCAAGACTCCGCCCACCCGCGACGAGTTCGCCATCTAAACCAACCGGACCCTACGCCTCCTTGTCGCCCACCAACTGCACAAACGCGCGGAAGTAGTCGTAGTCCAGCATGTCGTGCATCTCGTCCTGCATCAGCTTGAGGCTGGGAAATGAATTCAGCGCGTCCTTGTAGCTCCGCTGCGTCGTCAGCGCGTCAAACACATCCGCGATGGTCGATACGCGTACCCACGGCCCAATCGCGTCGCCCGCGAGACCATCGGGATATCCGCCGCCATCGAGCTTCTCATGATGGTGGCGCACCACTTCGAGAATCATCGGGTCCGTGACACCCTGCTCTTTCAAGATCTTCTCGCCCGCGACCGGGTGCTGCTTCATCTTTACCCACTCCGCCTCGGTCAACTTGCCGCGCTTGGTGATGAGCGACGCCGGCAATTCGCTCTTGCCCACATCGTGCATCAGCAGGCCCAAGCCAAACCGCTCGATCTGTGCCTCGTCGAAGGCCAGCCGCCGCGCCAGCGCCACGCCGAATACAAACACGTTCACGCTGTGCGTGTAGGTGTAGTAGTCAAACGAAGTCACACGCATCAGGTTGTGCAAGACGCCCCGGTTGTTGCGCATCAGTGCGATGGTGTGGCCCACCAGTTCCGTGCCGCGCTGCACGATATTGCCCGCGCGCGGCGCATGCATCACCTCCTGCATCACGTCTTGCGAAGCGTGATAAAGCGTCAGGCAGCGGTCCTCGAGCGGCAGGGATTCATCGGACAGAATAGCGCCCAGGTGCACCTGGCGATATGCCGTAAATGCGGTACGCTGCTTTTCGTGGATGCACAGCCGGTCCACGCCGTGTTCGCGCAGGCGCTGGCGCACCGCCTCGGTAAAGGGCTGGCCCGCACGCACATAGAGCACCGGCACCGTGCGCGTGCTCTGCGGCAGGTAAATGTCGAAGTCGCCGGTATAGCCCATCCGTATCGCGCCGATTGGCACATCGATATAGGGGCCGTCAGCCCCGTAGTTGAGCTGCTTTGGCTTTTGCAGTGTTGCGGTGCCCCCATGCATGTCCTGATTATGCCATAAAAACCGGCTAGTCGGGTGTACGCGCAAACACGATATCAAGCACCGTCTCGGCGATTAGATCCGCAGCCAACGGCTGCGCCAGTTTGCGCGCCGCCGCGGCCATGGCCGACCGGCGCGGCTCGTCTCGCAACAATGCCAACACCGCACCCGCCAGCGCATCACCCGTGCAGTCCCGGTCCAGCAGCACCTCCGCGGCACCCACCGCTTCAAAGGTGCGCGCGTTGGCCTCCTGATGATTATCGGTCGCGTGTGGATAGGGCACCAGCACACTCGCGCGGCCCATCGCCGCAATCTCCGCCGTGCTCGATGCGCCCGCCCGGCTTACGATGCAGTCCGCTGCACTCGCTGCCGCGGGCATGTCGTCGATGAAGGGCATGACCTGCACACCGGGCCGTGCCGCGGCCGCGTGGGTGCGCCAGCGTTCGTAGGCGCTTCGGCCCGTCGCCCACAAGACGTGCACCTCGTCCAGCTTGCCCGCCTCCAGTGCGCCGGCCACCGCCGCGTTCAAGGTGTGTGCGCCCTGGCTGCCGCCAACCACCAACAGCACGGGCCGGCCCGCCTGCAGGCCCAACTGTGCACGGGCGCGCTCGGGCTCGGGCGGGGCAATGAACCCCTGCCGCACCGGGTTGCCCGTCACGCGCGTACGGTTGGCGCGCTCGGCACCGGCCGTCTCGGCAAAGCTGAGGCACAGGCACGAGGAGCCCTCGGCCAATACGCGGTTGGCCAGGCCCAGGTGCGCATTCTGTTCGTGCAGGATGGTGGGGATTCCCAACCGTTGCGCGGCGAAGCCCAGCGGCAGCGAGACATAACCGCCTACGCCCACCACGGCCTGCGGCCGCACGCGCCGCAGCAGCGCCAGCCCCTGCACCACGCCCCACGCCAGGCGCCCCGCCGTATAGACCTGGCGCACCCGGCCGCGCCGCGGCCACGGCGCCACCGCAATGCCGCGAAAGGGGAAATCGTGGCGCCGCGCCACCTCTTCCTCGAGCGTGCCCGCGCGCCCGACCCAGCGCAGCAGCAACTGTGGATCGCGCCGGCGCAGTTCTTCGGCGATGGCCAGTGCCGGAAATACATGGCCGCCCGTGCCGCCGCCCGTCAGCATGATCAGCAAGGCGCCCTAGCCCCGTGCACGCGCAAAGCGTGGCCGGCCCAGTCCGTCACGCACCGGCCACGGCGCCGGCGACTGCAGCGCGATGTTGATCAAGACGCCGGCCATGCCCAGATAGGCGATCAGGGCGGTCCCCCCCGCCGAGACGAACGGCAACGGCAAGCCCTTCGTGGGCGCCAGGCCCGTGTTCACGGCCAACACAAAGACCGCCTGGACCGTGATCAGCAGCGTGAGCCCCGCACCCAGAATCTGGCCGAAGCGGTCGGGGGCGTGCTGCGCCACACGCAGGCCGGCCCAGGTCAACACGCCGAAGGCCAGCACCACGCCCAGCGAACCGAACAGCCCCAGTTCCTCGCCCAGTACGGCAAACACGAAATCGGTCTCGGCGGCGGGCAGATAACCCAGCTTCTGCTCGCCCGCGCCCAGGCCACGGCCATACCAGCCGCCCTCGGCAAACGCGGAAAAGGCCTGGATGAGTTGAAAGCTCTCGTCTTCGCGGTAGGCCCAGGGGTCGCGGAAGGCCAGCAGCCGCTGCACGCGGTGCGGCACGAAGAGGACCGCCGCAGCCACCAGCGCCAGCAACACACTGCCCGCCGCGGACAAGTGCGACCAGCGCGCCCCCGCGACAAACAGCATGCCCACGGCGGTGCCCAGCATCACGGCCGGCACACCGATGTCGCGCTGCAGATAGACCATGCCGGCAAAGCAGCCGGCAATCAGCAGCGGCGGCAGCGTGCCGCTCAGAAAGCGGCCCAGTTGCTGTTCGTTCGCGGTCAACTTCACGGCCAGCAGCACCACCAGCGCGAACTTCGCAAATTCACTTGGCTGAAAGCTCACAACGCCCAGCGATATCCAGCGGCGTGCCCCCAGAATCTTGACCCCGATGCCCGGAACCAGCACCAGCACCAGCAGGACCAGCGCGACAACGACAATGGCGCGGTAGACCGGCGGGTCGGCCAGGCGCCGGTAGTCGAAGCGCATCGCCAGCACGAAGGCCAGCATGGCCGGCACCGCATACAGCGCCTGGCGCGGCACACCCAACTCGCCGCTGCGCGCCACGGCACTCGTGCTGAACGCCATCAACAGGCCCAGCGCAAACAGGCTCGCCAAACTCACGAGCAGAATCTGGGCCTCGCGCATCATGTGGCCACCCCGCGCGCGGCCGGCGCCCATGCACCCACGCACGCCTTGAAGTGATCGCCCCGCGCCTCAAAGTTCGGGTACGCGTCGAAGCTCGCACAAGCCGGACTCAACAACACCACATCGCCCGGCTGCGCCGCCGCGCGCGCCGCATGCACCGCCGCCTCCATGTCCGGGGCATGCGCGGTTGAGACCACCCCACCCCACGCCGCCGCCAGCGCGTCGGCCTCGGTCCCCAGCACAAGCAGCCGCCGCACCCGCCCCGCCAGCCAGGGGGCCGCCACGCTGTAGTCCTCGCCCTTGCCCTGTCCGCCGGCCAGCAAC
>CAYMLC010000151.1:0-7778 GCA_964390765.1 uncultured Nitrospirales bacterium | reverse complement strand
TGCCGCTGCCGGACTGCGTCGCGTTCAACGGCGATTGCCTGCCCTTCGCCTATCGTGCGCGCCAGCGGTTTCTCGAGGTAGACGTCCTTGCCCTGGCGCAGGGCTTCGACCGCGTTCAAGGCGTGCCAGTGGTTCGGCGTGGCAATGACCACCGCATCGATATCGGTCCGGGCACACAGTTCGCGAAAGTCGTTGTACAGCTCGCAACCTTGATAGGTGCCCGCGCCGTCGCGCGCAGCGTAGAAGCGGTTCACGCGGTCGCGGCGTTCTTCGCCGCGGCTGCGCCAGACCTCACTCAGCGCCAGCACCTGCACGTCCTCATCGCGCAGGAAGCTGTCGAGGTGGCCACGGTTCATGCGGCCCATGCCGATGAACCCAAGCGTGATGCGCTCGCTCGGCGGCACCGCGCGGCTCAGCCCGAGCGCGCGCCCCGGCACGATAAGCGGCGCGCCGGCCACGGCCGCGGCACGCAGGAAGCTGCGCCGCGACAGCCGCGGTGTTTCCGTCTTCTTGCCCATACGATTCCGCTCCTTTACCTGTCAGCAGGCGAGGTTGATGGCGCGTCGCCTTCCGCGCCCGTCCCCGCGTTCGCCCGCACGCTGAGTCCTGCCCGCGCCCGATGGCGCGAATTGACTTGCCCACGGCAGCCCGATACCGTGCAGTGCAACGCGAATGACCTTAGCAACGCTGGGCGGGCGGCACAAGGCCCCGGGCACGGCACGCCTGCCGCCAGCCGGTTTTCGATTCCGAGAAGGGAGCGCCATGCTTACCGAAGCGAACCCCACGCACGAAACCCACGAAGTCTTTAATGTTCCGCCGTTTCTGCAGGACTACAACCCCTATTTGCAGGATTCGGTGGTACGCGACGGTGTCGACCGCGAACGCGCGGCCTGGGCACAGCCCGCGCTGGAAGCGCTGGGGGAAAAGACCGGCCGCGCCGAATTCATTGCGCTTGGTTTTCAGGCGAACGAGAACCCGCCCGAGCTGAAGTGTTTCGACCGCTTCGGCCGCCGCATCGACGAGGTGGAGTACCATCCCGCTTACCACCAGCTGATGGCGGCCGGTGTCGAAGCGCAGGTGCATGCCTGGCCCTGGAACGACAGCCGCCCCGGTGCACACGTGGCGCGCGCGGTGGCGCACTATCTGCTCGACCAGGTCGAAGCCGGGGTGGGGTGTCCACTCACCATGACCTTTGCCGCTGTGCCCGCGTTGCGCCATCAGCCCGACGTTGCGTCGGAGTGGGTGCCGCGTATCACGAGCACGCAGTATGACGCGCGCATGCTTCCGGCCGTGGCCAAGACCGGCTGTCTGATGGGCATGGCGATGACCGAGAAGCAGGGGGGGTCCGACGTGCGCGCCAACACCACGCGCGCCGTGGCGCTGGGGGCCGAGGGGCCGGGCCAGGAGTACCACCTGACCGGCCACAAGTGGTTCTGCTCGGCGCCCATGTGCGATGCCTTTCTGACGCTGGCGTATACCGAGCGCGGGCTGAGTTGTTTTCTGGTGCCGCGCTGGCTGCCCGATGGCACACGCAACCGCTTCCATATTCAGCGTCTGAAGAACAAGCTGGGCAACAAGTCGAACGCCTCGAGCGAGATCGAATACCGCGACACCTATGCGCGTATGGTCGGCGAAGAGGGGCGCGGTGTGCCCACCATCATCGAGATGGTGAACCATACCCGGCTCGACTGCACCATCGGCTCCGCCGCCATGATGCGCCAGGCACTGGCGCAGGCGACGCACCACTGCGCGCACCGGGGCGCCTTCGGCAAGACCCTGAACGAGCAGCCGCTGATGCAGAATGTGCTGGCCGACCTCGCCGTCGAATGGGAGGCCGCGACAACGCTGATGTTGCGGCTGGCGCGTGGCTACGACGATGGCACCGAGAATCCGCAGGCCCGCGCCTTTACGCGTCTGGCGACTGCCGTGGGCAAATATTGGGTGTGCAAGCGCGGGCCGGCCATGGTCTACGAAGCGCTCGAATGCCTGGGTGGTGGCGGCTACGTGGAAGAGAGCATCATGCCGCGCATCTATCGCGAAGCGCCGCTCACCAGTATCTGGGAAGGCTCGGGCAACGTCATGTGCCTCGACGTGCTGCGCGCCATGCGCCGCGAGCCCGAATCGGTCGAGGCGTTCATGCTCGAGCTGGCGCACGCCAAGGGCGCCGACGCGCGGCTCGATGCGCATGTGGCCAGCCTGCAGGCGGAACTGGCGAACCTTGAAGACATTGAATGCCGCGCGCGCCGTGTGGTCGAGAAGATGGCGCTGGCGCTGCAGGGCGCGTTGCTGGTGCAGCATGCCCCGGGCATGGTGGCCGACGCCTTCTGCGCCTCGCGCCTCGCCGGCGATTGGGGCCGCGAATATGGCAGCCTGCCACCGGGCCTTCCGCTGCAGCAGATGCTGCTGCGGGCAACCCCGGCGCTCGACTAGACCGCGCAGCAAAGAGGAGGTGGCGCCGTGGCCGAGCCCGAACAGCTAGTCTTCGACCGATACGGCGCCATCGTCATCGCCACGGTGCACCAGCCTGCGCTCGATGCGCAGAAAGCCGAAGACTTCGGCGCGGCGCTCCTCGGCTTCGTTGCGGAACATCCAGGCGAACACCTGCTGGTGAACCTGCACGAGGTGGGCTACCTCAGCAGTGCCGCGCTGAGCAAACTCATCGACGCGCGGCAGCGGCTGGAAGCGGAAGGTGGCAGTCTGCGTGTAGGCGGCGTTGCTGAACCCGTCTATAAGGTCTTCGAAGTGACCAACCTGCACGAGATTTTCCACTGCCATTACCCATGGCAGGGCAATGTGCGCCAGGCCGCCGAACACTACATCCGCGCGGTGGATGGCGCCGTGCCCTGACCTCGACGCGCATTTTCCCAGCATCGTGATACACTCTGCGTGCGCACGGTATGCGGGGAGTAAAAGCACGTGATCCTCGGGTTCCTTCAGACAACGCCGGTGCTGCGTCCCGACGTGGCCACGCGTCCGCCCATCGGGCGCACCGCTCCCGCTGCCGCACAGGCAGAACGGGCAGGTGCGCGCGTGCCGGGTGGGGTGTCGGCGTCGTTCAGTCCCGAAGCACAGGCCGCCTCGGCCCGCGCCGGGCTGGCCGCCAATGCCGCGCCGTCTGGTTCGGGGGCCTTGGGCAACACGCAGCTGACGCCCGAAGAGGAGGCGCAGGTGCGCGAATTGAAGCGGCGCGACGCCGAAGTGCGGCGTCACGAGCAGGCCCATGTCGCGGTGGGCGGTCAATACTCCAGCGCCCCGCGCTATGAATTTCAGCGCGGGCCCGATGGCCGCCAGTACGCGGTGGGCGGCGAGGTGAGTATCGACACGAGCGAAGGCCGCACGCCAGAGGCGACCATCCAAAAGATGCAAGTCGTGCAGCGTGCTGCACTTGCGCCCGCTGAGCCCTCGGCCCAGGACCGCCGTGTCGCCGCCCAGGCTGCCCGCACCGAGACGCAGGCACGCCGCGAGTTGCAACAGCAGCGCGCGGAAGAGGCCCGCGACGGCGAAGACGCGCCAACCCGTACGGCGGGCCGCATCGCGGCTTTCGGTGGCGCTGAGGCCACGCCGGCACCCTCCGTCAACGTATTCGTCTAGTTCGCCTGGATTACCCGGCAGGTGTTAACCGTTTTCTTAAGGTGAGCTTGCAGCGTCACCCCGTGTGGCGTATCATGTAAGAAAGACAGGAAAAGCCGTTTCTTCGGGGCAGGGTGCAATTCCCGACCGGCGGTAACAGCCCGCGAGCGCTTCGGCGCAGGACCCGGTGTAATTCCGGGGCCGACGGTACAGTCCGGATGGTAGAAGAACGGCCACCCGAGTCGCGTCTTGGCGTGTCTCGCGGTTGAGTTAATCAACCGGCGAGGTTTGTCAACTGTTAACGCGACAGGTGCGTCACGCCCCGAAGGTACCAACCGGCGGGGCGTGAATGGTTTTTGACGAGCACGATACGGCCTACATGCGGCGCGCGCTGGAACTGGCGCGCCAGGGCCGGGGCCGCACCGCGCCCAACCCCATGGTGGGTTGCGTGATTGTGCGTGATGGGCAGGTTATCGGTGAAGGCTGGCACGAGCGCTTCGGCGCGCCGCACGCCGAGACGAACGCCGTCGCGGCCGCGGGCGGTGATATCGCGGGTGCTACGGTCTATGTCTCGCTCGAGCCGTGCAGCCACCACGGCAAGACGCCCCCCTGCACCAACCTGCTCGTCGAGCAACAGCCCGCCCGCGTGGTAGCGGCCATGGCCGATCCCAATCCGCACGTGTCCGGCCGCGGCGTCGATGTCCTGCGCGATGCGGGCATCCGCGTCGAGACGGGTCTGCTGGAAGCCGAAGCGCGACAGCTGAACGAAGCGTGGGTGAAGTTCGTGACCACGGGGCGCCCCTTCGTGGTGGCGAAGGTCGGCATGACGCTGGACGGCAAGATTGCCACGCGCACCGGCCACAGCCGCTGGGTGACCAGCGAGACCTCGCGCCTGCGGGTGCATGCATTACGCAATGAAGTAGACGCCATCCTCGTGGGCAGCCGCACCGTGATGCTGGATGACCCCAGCCTGACCACGCGCATCGCCGGCGAGGAGAAGCGCGATCCGGTGCGGGTGGTGCTGGATGCGGGCGACTACCTCGACGCGAGCCGCCGCGTCTTCCATGTGGCGAGCGACGCCCCGACGTGGATCGCCACCTGCGAGGCGCGCGAGTACCCCAATGCCGACGACGTGATACGCGTGCCGAGAGGGCCGGGTGGCGTCGACCTGGCGGCGCTCCTGGGCGAGTTGGGCCAGCGCGACATCACCTTTCTCCTCATCGAGGGAGGGGGCACCACGCATGCCGCGGCCTTTGCCGCGGGCATTGTCGATAAGGTGTGGTTCTTCGTGGCGCCGAAGATCGTGGGTGGCGTGCACGCCATCAGTCCCGTCGAAGGCGAAGGCGTGGCCACCATGGACGAGGCGATTCAGTTGGAACGCATGACGGTCGAAACGTCTGGCGAGGACCTGCTGGTGCAGGCCTATGTGAAGGCGTAGCGCAATGTTTACTGGATTGATAGAAGAAGTGGGCGCGGTCTCGCGGCGCAACGGTGCCGAACTCGAGATTCTTGCGCAGACGGTTCTGGAAGGGCTTGCCGAAGGCGACAGCATCGCAATCAACGGCGCGTGCCTGACCGTGGTCACGTACGCCGCCGATCGCTTTATCGTGCAGGTCTCGCCCGAGACCTATGCGCGCACCACGTTGGGCGGCTTGCAGCCGGGCCACGCGGTGAACCTCGAGCGCGCCATGGCCCTGGGCGACCGGCTCGGCGGCCACCTGGTGCAGGGCCACGTCGACGGCGTCGGCCAGGTCGAGCGGGTGGTGCCGCAGGACCAGTTTCAGATGTGGCACTTTCGCGCGCCCGATGCCGTGGCCCCCTATCTCGTGCCGAAGGGTTCGGTGGCGGTCGATGGCATCAGCCTGACCGTGGTGGAACCACAGGGCGACCGCTTCGCCGTGGCCATTATCCCCGCCACCCTGCAGAAGACCACGCTTGCGCAGAAACAGGCGGGCGACCCCGTGAACATGGAAGCCGACATGATCGGCAAACATATCTACCACTACCTGAAGGCGGGCAGCCAGACCGGCATCACGGCCGATGTGCTGCAGCGCTACGGGTACAGCTAGGAGGACGCCATGTTGTCTCCGATCGAAGAACTGCTCGATGACGTGCGCGCCGGACGGCCGGTCATTCTGGTCGACGACGCCGACCGCGAGAACGAGGGCGACCTCATCGTGGCGGCTGACCGGGTGACGCCCGAGGTTATCAACTTCATGGCGACGCATGGGCGCGGGCTCATCTGCATGCCGATGACGCCCGAGCGCCTGGATGCGCTGCAACTGCCCCCGATGACCGACCAGAACACGTCGCACTTTGGCACGGCATTTCACGTGTCCTTCGGTGCGCGCCACGGCGTGACCACGGGCATCAGCGCACACGACCGTGCCCGCACGGTGCAGCAGGCTATCGCGCCCGATTGCCGCCCCGAAGACCTCACACGGCCCGGCCACGTGTTTCCGCTGCGCGCACGGGAGGGTGGCGTGCTGGTGCGTGCCGGGCACACCGAGGCGGCGGTCGACTTGGCGCGCTTGGCGGGTCTGCAGCCGGCGGCGGTAATCTGTGAGGTCATGGACGACGACGGCGAGATGGCGCGCCTGCCACGCCTGGGAACGCTGGCGCAGGAGCACGGCCTGAAGATCGGCACCATCCAATCGCTTATCGCGTATCGCCGCCAGTTCGACAAGCTGGTCGCGCGCGGCGCCGAGACGCTGCTGCCCACGGACTACGGCGACTTCCGCCTGGTGGCCTTCGAGAACGCGCTGGACCATCGCGAACATCTGGCGCTGGTGGCCGGCGATATCGGCGACGGTGAAGACGTGCTGGTGCGCGTGCACTCCGAATGCCTGACCGGTGACGCCTTCCACTCGCTGCGCTGCGACTGTGGCAAGCAGCTCGACCATGCGCTGCGCACGGTCGCCGAGGCGGGCCGGGGCATCGTGCTCTACATGCGCCAGGAGGGCCGCGGTATCGGACTGATGAACAAGATTCGCGCCTACCAGTTGCAGGACGAGGGGCTCGATACCGTCGAGGCGAACGTGCACCTCGGCTTCGACCCCGACCCCCGCGAATATGGGCTGGGCGCGCAAATGCTGAGCGATCTCGGCGTGCGCAGCATGCGGCTCATCACGAACAATCCGGTGAAGCGCGCGGGACTCGAAGGCTACGGCTTGCGTATTCTCGGGCGCGTGCCCAGTCTGGTAGTGCCGAACCCGCACAACCAGCGATACCTCGAGACGAAGGCCCGCAAGATGGGCCACCTGATCGACATGCCAGAGGACAGTGCGAACGGGCACGACCGGGCCGATGACCCGTCTGCGCCCGCAGGAGTAAAGAACTATGCCGAACGTCATTGAGGGACATATCGCACCTCGCGACTGCCGCATCGGTATCGCGTGCGCACGCTGGAATGGCCTCATCACGCGCTCGCTGTGTGATGGCGCCGTCGACGCGCTGGTGCGCCACGGTGTGCCCGACGCCAACATCACGGTGGCGTGGGCGCCCGGTTCCTATGAACTGCCGCTGCTCTTGGCGCGCATGGCCGATTCGCAGAAGTACGACGGTCTGGTGGCGCTGGGCGCGGTCATTCGCGGTGCGACCCCGCACTTCGACTATGTAGCGGGTGAATGCAGCCGCGGTGTGCACACCGTGATGATGAACAGCCACCTGCCCGTCGGCTTCGGCGTGCTCACCACCGATTCCATCGAGCAGGCGCTCGAGCGCGCCGGCAGCAAGGCCGGCAACAAGGGCGCCGAAGCGGCGCTCACCGTGCTCGAGATGTTGTCGCTGCTGGAGCAAGTGTGAGCGGGGCAGCACCCACCACGCGGCGCCGCGCACGCGAGCGTGCCCTGCAGATTCTCTTCGGGCTCGACTTCACGGCCTATGAACTCGACGCCGTGCTGCCCGAGTACTGGGAGGCCAACCCCGCGAAACCGGGCGTGCGCCGCTACGCCGAGCGGCTGGTCCGCGGCGTACTCGAGCAGCAGGCCGACCTCGACGAGCGCCTGTCACAGGCACAGCAGCGCTGGTCGCTCGCACGTATCGGCCGGGTGGAACTCGCTGTGCTGCGCGTGGCGCTCTATGAAATGCGCTACCTGGAAGACGTGCCCCCGCGCGTTGCGATCAACGAAGCACTGGAAGTGGTGAAGCGCTACGGGTCGGATGATTCCCCACGCTTCGTGAACGGCGTGCTCGACCGGTGCCGCGAG
>CAYMLC010000150.1:0-7814 GCA_964390765.1 uncultured Nitrospirales bacterium | reverse complement strand
GGGATGCCGGCGGCTTCGGCAGCGTCTGCCGTGCGCTTGAGCATGCGCAGCACCGCGGGGTGCGCCGGCTGATACAGGTGCGCGATGCGCGCGTTCTCCCGGTCGACCGCCAGCGAATACTGCACGAGGTCGTTTGTGCCGATGCTGAAGAAGTCACACTCCTGCGCCAGGAGGTCGGTCACACTGACGGCGGAAGGCACCTCAATCATCGAGCCCAGTGGCAGGTCCTCGCGGAAGGGTACGCCCTCGCTGCGCAACTCGTCCTGCACGTCGTACCAGACCGCCTTGACTTCGAGCAGTTCCTCGAGCCCGCTGATCATGGGAAACATGACCCGCACATCCCCATACACCGACGCCCGCAGCATGGCGCGCAACTGTGTGCGGAAGATGTCCTGGCGTTCGAGACAGAAGCGCACCGCGCGCCAACCCATCTGCGGATTGTTCTCGCGCCCCTGATTCAGATAGCTGACGAACTTGTCGCCGCCCACGTCCATGGTGCGCAATATGACCGGCGCCGGCGCCATGCCTTCGGCCGCCTGCGAATAGGCGGTGAAATGCTCGTGCTCGGTGGGGGGCGCCTTGCGATTGAGGAACAGGTATTCCGTGCGGTAGAGGCCGATCCCCTCCGCGTAGGTGCTCAGCTCGGGCGATATCTCGACCGGCAACTCGACGTTGGCCATCACCGGCACGCGCACATTGTCACGCGTGCGGCTCGTCTGGCGGCCCAGATATTCGGCCAGGGCCGCACGCTGCTGCGCCAGCCGCTTCTGCTCCGCCTCGTATTGCGCGAAGGTGTCCAGCTCGGGAGAAAGAATCGCTATCCCGCGCTCACCGTCTACGATGACCTGGGCGCCGGGCGTCACATGGCCGCTGAAATGCTTGAGGCCCACCACCGCCGGCACCCCGAGGGCGCGCGCCAGAATCGCCGTGTGCGAGGTCGCACTGCCCGTATCCAGCGCAAAGCCCATCACCTGTTTCGGGTTGGTACTGGCGGCGTCGGCTGGGTGCAGTTCATGCGCCACCACCACACTGGGCCGCGTCATACGCGAGAGGTCGGGCCGCTCCTGGTGCAGCAGATGCGCCAGCAGGCGATTCGCCACGTCCATCAGGTCGCCCGTGCGCTCGCGGAACTGCTGGTCCTCTGCATTGGCCAGCGCGTCGCTGTACCGGTTCACCAAGCGGTCCAGTAAAAACTCGACGTTGGAGCGCTCCTCGCCAATCTCGCGCACCACTTCGTCGCGCAGTACGGGATCGTCCACCATCAGCGCCTGCGCCTTGAAGATGGCGGCGTGCGCCTCGCCCAGGCTCTCGGCCGTCTTTGCATGCAGGCCGTGCAGCTCGTCGCGGGCCCGGGCCATGGCGTCGTCCAGCCGCTGGACTTCGGCCTCCACATCCTCGACCGCGTATTGCGGCACCTCGATGCGCAACGCGTCAATCAGCACGGCTGGACCGATGCCAACGCCGGGGGATACGGGTACACCTTGTAGCGTGATCTCCACGCCTACTCCTCGCCGAAGCCGCCCGCAAACAAATCTTGAACGGCTTTCAGGGCTTCGTCGGCATCGGGGCCGGAACATACGACTTCAAGGCGTGCCCCCTGCGCCGCCGCCAGCGTCAACAGCCCCATGATGCTTTTGGCATTTACGCGCTGTGTGCCATAGCTGATGTACACGTCGCTATGGAAATTTAGCACAGTCTGCACGACTGCGGCCGAGGGGCGCGCGTGCATGCCCAGTTTATTGACGACCGTTACTTCGCCCGTGGCCTGTCCCATGCAGCTTTCCATCTCAACGCCCTACCGGGGGCGGCTCGTAGCGGCCCGCCGTTACACCGCGGCGCACCCGCAACCCGCGAAGCATACCGAATAAAACCCGGTAGGTACGAACGCCACGGTGCTAGTCGCCCGGGTCCTTCATGATTTGCATGATCCGCTGATTCAACTGCATGGCCGGGTGGATGCCCAATTCTTTGAGCCGGTGATTCAATGCCGCCACCTCGACGATGATGGCGATGTTGCGGCCGGGCCGCACCGGTATGAGCAGGAACGGCACGCGTACCCCCAGAATCTCCACGTGCTCTTCGGTCAGGCCCGTACGATCGTAGTCGGTGTCCGGCTCCCATTCGCTCAACTCCACCACGAGGCCTACGCGTTTGGAGTTGCGTACGCACCCCACGCCAAAGACCGCCTTCACATCGATAATGCCAACGCCGCGGATCTCCATGTGATGCTCGATCACGGGGTTGGTCTCGGTGTAGAGATTGTCCTCGCGGCGCCGCTTCAGGGTCACCACATCGTCGGCCACCAGCCGGTGCCCGCGCTCGATCAATTCGAGCGCCGTCTCGCTCTTGCCAATGCCCGGCGCGCCCACAATCATGCAGCCTACGCCGTACACATCCACCGCCGTGCCATGCACCACCGTCTCGGGCGAGAACTCCTCGGCGAGAAACAGAATGATGCGGCTGATGACTTCATCGGTCGAACGCGTCGAACGCAGCACCGGGATTCCGCGGCGGTTGCACATATCGAGAAACAGGTTGCGCGGCTCGAGCTTGCGCGAGAGGATAAACGCCGGTATCTCGAACGAGAACATATTGGCGAGGCGCTGCTGCAATTCAGCGGCGGGCAACATCTCCATGAAATGCGTCTCGGTGTTGCCGAGAATCTGTACCCGGTCGTTCGCGAAATACTCCAGGTAGCCGGCCACGGCGAGTCCCGGCCGGTTGATGTCAGAGATGAGTACCGGCCGCCCCATCCCCTGGAAGCCCGCCATCACTTCGAGGTCGAGGTCTGGCGCCATGCGTTCGAGCAGGCGGGCGACGGCGATGTGCCGCTTGCGATTGACCGGGAGGTCCTGCGTGTCCATGTGCCTACCGTAACAGAAACGAAACCGGCCCGCACGCGGATGGCGCACGGGCCGTAGACTTGGCTGTCGCGATAGGGGTAGACACCCCGCTTACCTAATACTTCGGTTCGATCAAGCCGTACGTTCCATCCCTGCGCGCGTACAACACGTTCACGAGCGACGTGTCGGCATTGAGGAAGGTCAGGAACAGGTCATCGGCCAACTCGAGCTGCAGCACCGCCTCGTCCACCGTCATCGGCTTCATCGGCACGCGCTCGTAGTGCACCACGTGGTGTCCCGTCAGGTCGGTCTCCGCTACATCGGTATCGTCGTCGGTGTCTCGCACCGCCAGAATGCGGTGGCCATAATCCAGGTCGCCCACCCCATTGCGCGGCTTGTGCTTCGCGATCTTGTCCTTGTGCTTCTTAATCTGGCGCTCAAGCTTGCCCACCGCCGCATCGACCGACGCGTACATGTCCGGCGATTTTTCGCGGCTGTGAATGCGCAGCCCATTCGCGCTCAGATTGACTTCGGCCACATGCTCGTGCCGCTCCACACTCAACACGACCTCGGCCTTGAGCCCATCGCCCAGATGCGAGCTCAGCTTGCCGACCTCGTTGTTCACATGTTCATGCAATGCGCTGGTCATTTCCATGTGCCGCCCACTGACCGAAATGTTCATAGCAGCTCCGCCTTTCCCGTTTGCCCTGAAGGGCCAACTCCTGCGTGGACCAGAATCAAGGGATCCAAGAATTGAACGTAGCACGATGGGGGGAAACCGTCAATGAATGCACCACGGGTGCCAAGGCGCGTGCCGGGTTGTCGTGGGGGACGCCGGCGAATCGCCCGAAGAACCAGAGAATCGGTTGCCCATTCATGTGCCTGCCCAGTGCTAACCTCAGTCTAACACGAAAGGGGGCGCAGGGGAGAGCACGCAAGGCCGGCCCGGCTCAACCTACGTCCCGCTCGGCTGGCGGCACCGGCTCTTCCTGCACGCTGGGGGTGTCGTCGATTTGGAGGTGGGCCAGCAGGTCTCGAAAGCGGCGCCAATAGCCCAGGTGCCCGCCCGCCAGCCGCGTGAGGTCGACGTTTTCCACGGTCGCGTCGGGCGCGGGCTGCAGGCCGGCTGCGTCTTGTTCCCAGTCAAGCGCGCGGTAGGCCAGCGACAGCACCCGGTCGCGGCGGGAATAGGCGTTGACCAGGCGACCGGCGACCACGCGGCGGGCCCGGCGCCACTGGCGCGTTCCGGCAGTGAAGGCGCCGCCCAGCACGAAGGCGTTCTCCACGATTCCGGCTTCGCCGCGCTGGGCCAGGCGCTCGAGCGCGCGAAACACCACACGCCCCCCGAGCGAGAACCCTACCAGCGTGACGGGCAAGGGGCCGGGCGTGCGCGCGGCCAGTAGCTCGCCCAGGGTATGCCCGGCGGCGTCGGCGTGCTGCGAGCTGCGCCGCCAGCGCTCACCGACACTCGCCGCTACACCGACGACCAGCATGGGGGCCCCGGCGCCGGCCAGTGCGCCCCCGACGCCCGCGGGCAGCAGGCGGCGCAGCACCTGCATGCCACCCGCTTGCAGCGGCCCCTCCACCAGGCTCAGGCCCAGCGCGGTCAGTCGCTCGGCGGGCCAACGCAGTACGAAGCGGCGCGCTCCGGGAGCGGCCTCCACCAACGGGGCCCACACCTTATCGGCTTCCAGATCGGCCGACATGAAGCCGGAAACGGCAATGACCACGTGCATGCCTTCGCCGCCCAGGTGTTGAAGGCGAACGCCGTCCTGCGCGTGGTTAGCCTGCGCTTGGCTGGCCTTTGCTTGGCTGGCCTTTGCTTGGCTGGCCTGCGCTTTGACGTCCTGTCTTTCGCCCTCCTCGGTGGTACCCGCGGTCGATGCAGGCGCCAGCCGTACGGGTAACAGCCGCTCGAGGTAGCGCACCTCCTGCCAGGACAAGCCGATCTCGAGCACGTAGTGCTTCACGCGGGCACGGTCGCGGGCGTCGTACTGGCCGGCTGCCGTGGCGCGCAGCAACATGTCCAGCACCACCTGGTGCTCGGCCTTTTGCGCAGGGCCCGCCGCGCCCGCTTCGGCGGCCAGCCGCGCCAACTCTTCCGTCTTTACCCGGCGCGTGCGCCGCAGTGCCTCGAACAGTTCGTCCTTACGCAGGCGCCGCGGCGCGGGCACACCGGCCGCACGCGCCACCGTGCGCAACTGATGCACCGTCAGCCCAGCCAGCACTTCGGCACGCGATGGCCGTGCCACCTCAGAGCGCCTCGCCGCGATTGCGCAGCGCGATCCGCGCGTTGCGCTGCATGCCCGCGTGCTTGGCGCGCTTTACGGGCGTGCCGTTGAAGACCGCGTCGAAGGTCTCGGGCGCGCTGTGTGCCAGGGCCTGCAAGTCCGGGTGCGCCACACCCGGGCGCGGTGTGAAATCGGGATGGTCGGTCTCGGGCGCGAAGCGGTTCCACGGACACACCTCCTGGCAGATGTCGCACCCGAACACCCAGTCCTCGAACTGGTCTGCCAGCGCCTGCGGAACGTCGCCACGATTCTCGATGGTGTGATAGGAAATGCAGCGGCGGCTGTCGACCACGCCCGGCTCGGGGAAGGCCCCCGTCGGGCAGGCGTCCAGGCAACGGGTGCACGTACCGCAGTAGTCATCCATCGGCGTGTCCGGAAGCAGCCGTGCCGTGGTGGCCACCAGACCCAGGAAGAACCACGAACCCAGGTCGCGCCGCAGTACCAGACTGTTCTTGCCAATCCATCCGAGCCCTGCCCGGGCGGCCCAGGCCCGCTCGAGCGCGGGGCCACTGTCGATGGTGCACCAGCAGTCGCACCCGGGCTGCTGCGCCTCGACCACGCCGGCCAACGCGCGCAGTGGTTTGCGCAGCGCACGATGATAGTCGCGACCCCACGCATACCGCGCCACGCGGCCTGTACCGGGCGGCTGCTTGGGGCGCGGCTGGTGGTAATTGCGCGCGACCACGATCACGGACTGCACCCCCGGCAGTCGCTGGTCCAGGTCTTGCCGCACCGCCTTGCTGCGCGCCATCCACGCCATGTCCGCGTGATAGCCCGCACCCAGCCAGGCGCCCAGCCGGTCTTCGGGGTCGATAGGCGCGGCCGCATCGGCGATGTGGCACGCATCGAAACCCAGGGTGCGTGCCGTCTGCTTTATCGCGGCGGTGTGTTCGGCAACGCTCACCACAGGCCCACGCGTTCGCGGTAGCGTGCGATGAGCGCAGCGTTCCATTCGTCGCCGCCGGGCAGATTGGCCGAGCGGAACACCGGCACCTCCAGACCCTGCTCGCGCAGATACTGGCAGGCGCCGAAGACCATCTGCTGCAGGATGGCCGTGTTCATCAAGGTGGAGGTGGGGCAGATGCGCAGCCCTTCATCTCCGAGCGGCAGGGCCGCATCACCCGGGGCGCCGCCGTTGTCGATCACGTGGTCGCAGAGGTGGGGAAGGGTGACTTCGGCCGCCGCGCCGGGGTGCGTGCTGGTGGCGTGGGCCAGCGAACAAATCGCCAGCGTCTTGACGCCGCGCGCCCGGGCCGCCTGCGCCAGTTCAACCACGGCCGCATTGCGCCCGCTGTTCGAGACAATGGTCAGCAGGTCGGCCTCGCGGATGTCGTAGCGCTCGAAGACCAGCGCGCCGAGGCCCGCCAGCCGCTCGAGCCGCGTGCTGGTGACGGGGGCCTCGTGAGGTGCGAGCCCGGGAAAGACCATCGCGTTGACGGGCGCCAGGCCCCCCGCGCGGTAGAACATCTCTTCTGCCGCCAGGTGGCTGTGACCGCTGCCGAACAGATGCCAGATGCCGCCCGCCGCCACGGTTTCGCCCAGCATGCGCTCGGCGTGCGTGATGGCCGTCGTCTGACTGGTGGCCACCTTGGCCAGTAAGTCGCGTGCGTATGAGAAGTAGGCGAGCATGGGCCCCAGTGTAGCGCTGCGAGGCGTCCGGGGGCCACGTTCACCGCGCCGCAAAAAAGAAGCGGGGCCGAACCGCTTATCGATTCGGCCCCGCGGGGGCTTCTTATGCGCCGTCCGTTGCGGACGGGCGTGCCTTACTTGCGGCGGCGCCGCGAAGCATAGGCACCCGCAATGGCGGTCAGCGCGGCCAGTGCGGCCAGGCCGAAGCCACCGGCCACTGGCGTGCCTTGCACTACCTCGACCGTCAGCGCGTTGGTGACCGCCACATCGACTTCGAGCGGCGGCAGCGCACCGTCTTCGACGCGCACGGAGTAGACGCCCGCATCGTCGAAGCCGATGCTGTCCAGCGTGAACGACGGCGTGTTGCTCGTGGCGATGTCCGTCGTCTGCTTCGCGCCTTCCTTACCGGTCTCCACCTGCAGCGTGTACGTCAGCGGCTCGATGCCACCGGCGTCGCTGATGTTGAAGATCAGGTCGCTGTTTTCGCTCGCCGTGGTCACGCCGTTCACCGCACTCGGGATCGTCGTCAGCACCGGCGAATCCAGTTGCGGGAACACCTGCAACTGCAACTCGATGCTCTCGACGCCGCGGTCATCCTCCACCTCCAGGCGGTAGATGCCGTCGTCGCCCTCGTCGATATTGGTCAGCTGCAACTGCGCCGTGAACGTCGGGTCGGTGATGCCCGTCTCTTCGATGAGCGGCGTCGTGTCGTTCGGCAACAGGAACCAGCGCACGTCCTTATCACCGAGGCCGCCGGAGACCGGCACCTCGAGGAACCAGACGCCCGTGCCCTCGCGAATGCCCTGGTTGCCGCTGGGCTCGCCGAAGGTCAACAAGTCGCCCACGATGAGGCGGCCCTTCGTGGAAGTGACCGTGCCCGCTGCGTTCGAGACCACCACGTCATAGCCGCTGAAGGCCGCCGTACCGGTTTCGTCCGACTGCTGCACGTTGCTGATAACCAGCTGCACCGTGACCGTGCCCGAGACGCCCGACACCGTCTGACCCGTGATCCGGGTTTCGCTCGTCGGGATGTTGATGCCGTTGCGGCGCC
>CAYMLC010000149.1:0-7821 GCA_964390765.1 uncultured Nitrospirales bacterium | reverse complement strand
GAAATGGTTGAGATACCTGCTTTCGCAGGTATGACGAGGAGAGTGGAGTTGTGGGGGTGGTGGTGTGCCGGTCGGGAAGACGGCTAGAAATGGTTGAGATACCTGCTTTCGCAGGTATGACGAGGAGAGTGGCGTTGTGGGGGTGGTGTGGCGGTCGGGGAGACGATGGGCGTGCGCGGTCGTGGCGGGATGCATCCACCGATGGCACCGATGGCACCGATTGAAGCGTAGGAAGTGGGCGGCGTGCGGTCCCGCCGCGAACCGGCGCGCACCTCTGCGCTGGGTCGGCCCGTGTGCGTTGGCGACAGGTCCTAGTAGTAGCCCGGGCTGGCGCTCAGCGCGCGGTTGCCGGTGAAGACGGTGTCGTGGGTGTCGTGTTCGGCCTCGACCAACGCCCCGGGCAGCACGACGCAGCGCTCGAGCGTGACGGGCGAGGCGATGTGGGCGCCGTCGCCGACGACGGTATCGACGAGCCTGGCGCCGTCGGCGATCTGCACGTCTTCACCCACCAGATTGTCCTGGCCGTCCTGCTTCAAAACGTGCTGGTTGCAGGCGATGAGGTCGCTGAGGAAGGTGATGTTCATGTCCCACTTCACGACGTTGGCCACACGCACCGAGTACTCGTACTCGATGAGAATCTGGATGGCGTCGGTCAGTTCGTATTCGTCGCGCATGGCGGTGCGCGGCGTACGGCGGATGGCATCGAAGATGGCGGGGGAGAAGAGGTAGAGGCCGCACCCCTTGAGGCGGTTCTCGACGTAGCGCGGTTTCTCGATCACGCGCTTCACGGTGCCGTAGTCGTTCAGGTGTACGCTGAAGTTCTTCTTGACCAGTTCCGGGTCGCTCTCTTCTTTCACCGCCAGCATGGCGTGCACGGGATAGCGCTCGAAGTCGCGCACCATGGCCTGGAGGTCGGTGACCTCGAAGAAGATGTCGCCGAGGAAGAGCAGGAAGGGATGGTCGAGGTGCTTTTCCAACTGCCCGACGGCATGCGCGAGGCCGAGCCGTTTCTCCTGCTCGACATAGCGCACCTTCACGCCCCACTTGCTGCCATCGCCAATCGACTGGGTGATGATGTGGCCCAGATGCCCAATGACCACGGTGACGTCGGTGATGCCGAGGGCGGCCATCTGCTCCAGCTGGTAGGCCATCAGCGGCTTGTTGGCGATGGGCGCCAGTGGCTTGGGCAGTTGCTCGCCAAAGGTGCCCATGCGCGAGCCGTGGCCCGCCGCCAGAATGACGCCCTGATATACCTCTTTACGCATGATGGCCTCCGCGGTCGTGGGGGTGGTGCCGGGCGGCATTGTGCGTAGGCGGGGCCGGGGCCCGCAAGTGCGGGCGGGTGCCGGGCCGCGCCCCAAACCGGGCAGATGCCCGAAATGCGGATTGACGGGGGCGGGCGCGGGAGAGGTACCGGCGCCGCCAAACCCCTGTCAGCAAGCGGCTTGGCGCATCCTTGCGCGCGTGCCCGGGGTGGTATGTATATTGCTCCCCTGCTCGTGAACCCCCCCGGCAACAACGGAAGAAGTGTTGCCGGTGTGCGCCCGCTTCGCCGCGGGCCGGGCCACGGCGGGAACGGCCAAAAGGAGATGACCGGCATGATCAAGGCCAAAGGGCTCACTATGCGTTATGGGCCCGTGAAGGCGTTGGACAACGTCTCGTTCGAGGTGAAGCAGGGCGAAGTGGTCGGTTTGCTGGGGCCCAACGGCGCCGGCAAGTCGACGACGATGAAGATCCTGACCACGTATCTGCACCCGACCGAGGGTACGGCGGAGGTGAAGGGCATCGACGTGCTCGCGCATCCGCTCGAGGCGCGCCGCACCATTGGCTATCTGCCCGAGGTGCTGCCGCTGTACATGGACATGGAGGTGCGCGAGTACTTGACCTTTGTGGGCAAGGCGCGCGGGCGGTGGTCGAGGCGACGGGTATCCAGCCGATGTACCGCAAGCTGGTGCGTGAACTGTCGAAGGGCTACAAGCAGCGCACCGCGCTGGCGCAGGCGCTCATCCACGACCCGGATGTCGTGATTCTCGACGAGCCGACGTCGGGCCTCGACCCGCACCAGATTCTCGAGATTCGCCAGCTCATCAGTACGCTGGCCAAGGAAAAGACGGTCATCTTGTCGACGCACATCCTGCAGGAGGTCGAGTCGACCGCCGACCGCATCGTCATCATCAACCGCGGCCAGATCGTGGGCGATGGCACCGTGGCCGAATTGCGCGCCCGCGCCAAGGAAAGCGAGCGTCTGCTGGTGAGCCTGGCGGGTGACCGGCAGGACCTGGAGAAGCGGCTGAGCGGTGTCGAAGGGGTGCAGCGGGTACAGCCGATGGGCGAGGCCGACGGCTATCACAGCTTCGAGATCTTCAGCCCGGCCGGGCGGCCCGTATGGCAGCAGGTCAGCACCTTCGCCCAACAGCAGCAACTGCCCGTGCGCACGCTGACCGAGAAGCCGCTGACGCTGGAAGAGACTTTCCTGCGGCTCACGGAGCAGGCGGCCCAGGCCGCCAAGAACTAAGGGGACGCCGCCACCATGCGCAACGTACTTTCCATTATGCGCCGCGAGTTGCTGGCGTACTTCACCTCGCCGATTGGCTACCTGTTCATCATGGTCTTCGTGACCGTGAGCGTCGGCCTCTACATCACCACGTTCTTCGCGTTTCCCGTGGCCGACATGCGCCAGTTCTTCGGCAACCTGCCGCTGATGCTGTGCATCTTTATCCCCGCGGTGACCATGCGCGTGTGGGCCGAGGAGCGCAAGGAGAATACCTGGGAGATGCTGCTGACCTTTCCCATGAAGGCGTGGGAACTGGTGCTGGGCAAATATCTCGCCTCGTTCATCTTCTTCCTCATCGCGCTCGCCGCCACCTTCACCGTGCCGGCCATGCTCATCTCGCTCGGCAACCCCGATGCGGGCGCCATCGCCGGCGGCTATCTGGGCACCATCCTGCTGGGCGCCATGTTTCTTGCGCTCGGCATCTTCGTGTCGGGCTTCTTCAAGGACCAGATCGTCGCATTCGTCATCACGCTGCTGGCCTGTTTTCTGCTCTTTCTGCTGGGCACCGATTTCGTGGCCGGCACGATCGACGCCACCCTGCCGGGCGTGGGCAGTTTTCTCAGCGACGTGCTGGGCCTGCTCAATCACTACAACAGCTTCACCATCGGCGTGGTCGAGCTGGTCGACATCGCGTATTTCCTGGTGTGGACCGGGCTCTTCCTGTTTCTGAACATCCTGTATGTCGACGGCCGCAACCGCCCGAACGTCCAGCTGGTGTTCGGCTCGGCCACCGCGCTGTGCCTGGGCATCGGGCTGGCCTTCAACTGGCTGGCGACCAACGAGAGCCTGGTGCGCCTCGACCTGACGGAAGACAAGATCTACACGGTCTCCGACGCGTCCGAAGATATCCTGGCCTCGCTGCCTTCGCCCGTGCAGGTCACCTACTACGTGAGCCCGCAAGACGGCATGCCCACCCAGTTGCGCGCGCTGGAACAGGATGTGACCGCCAAGCTGCGCGAACTGGAGATTGCCTCCGGCGGACGCCTGCAGCACAAGGTGGTGCACCTGGAAGCGGCCAACCTGGTGGCGGCCGGACAGCGCGCGATGACACAGCCCGAAGAAGACGAGGGCGAAGACGACCTTGAATCGCAGCTCGAGGAGCGCCAGCTCGAGAAGGGCGTGACGCCGTTCAACGTGCAGGCGGTGGGCGAAGACCTGACCACCACGAATCAGCTCATCTATTCGAGCATCGGCATCGCGACGGGTCCCGAGGCCGAGGAACTGGTGAACGGCATCCTGCCGCAAAACCTGCCCGAACTCGAGTACCGCGTGGTGTCGACCGCCTACAAGATGACGCGGGAAGAGCCGCCGACGATTGCGGTCGTGGCGCCCGATTCCAACTTCCCGCCCGAGCAGTTGGCGATGCTGCGCCAGATGGGCCAGCAAGTGCCGAACATGCCGGACCCCTACCAGGAACTGCTGCAGTTTGTACGGCAAGAGGGCTATCAGGTGCAGCGCGTACAACTGACGCGCGAGAGTCCGTTGCCTGAAGACTTCGACGCGATGGTCGTGTTGAGCCCCAGCAACCTGAACGAGCGCCAGCGCTGGGAGATCAACCGCGTGCTGCGCCGGGGCATCCCGGTGTTCATGGGTGTGCAGCAGTACACGTGGAACTACCGTGTGCAGCAGGGCCGCCAACGCGCCGAGCTGGCCCCGCAGAACCCCGGCGTGAATCCGCTGCTGGAACAATACGGCCTGACCGTCGAAGACGAAGATATCCTGATGGATGTGAACTATGTGCCGCTGAGCGTGCAGAGCGGTACCTTGGCCGACCTGCTGAGCGGCGGCCAGCCCTTCGACCTGCCCACCCACATGATTCTGCCGGCCGACAGCATGCAGGGCACCTCGCCCATCACCAGCCGTCTCGACAGCCTCTTCTACATCTGGGGCGCACCCATCGAACTGGACGAAGACACCCTGGGCGAGTACGGTCTCGATGTGGACACCCTGATTACCACGACCGAACGTGCGTGGGTCGAGCCGCAGTCGAACATCGACTACGAACCCGGCAACAATGACCTGCAACAGTTCCCCGTGATGGTGCGGGTGACCGGCCAGTTCCCCGATGCCTACGCGGACGAGGAACGTCCGGATTGGCCGGCGCCCCAGCCGACGATGCCGGGCCAGCCCGCACCACCCGCTCCGCCGGAAGAAGAGCCCGCGGAACCGGTCGAGCCCGCGCCCGGCCAGCTCTTGCTCATCGGCAGTGGCAGCATGTTCGAAGACAACTTCTTCCGCGCGAGCCCGGGCAACCTGGACCTGTTGCTGAAGTCGCTCGACGCGATCGCGCTGGACGAGCGCGTGGTGGAAGTGCGCAGCCGCCGCCCCATCAACCGGGTTATCGACAGTCCCGAGGCGGCCACGCGCACGTTCTGGCAGGTCATCAACTACGGCCTCGCCAATGTCGTCGTCGCCACGGCCGGCATCGGCCTCGCCGTGTACCGCCGCCGCTCGCGCGATGCCTACACCACTTCGTTTACCCAGGCGGGCAACAAGTCGTAACGCTCACCCGCGAAGGAGAACGACCGCATGAATCCGAAGGTGCTGATTCGTCTGGCCGCCTTGCTGGCCCTGCTCTTGGTCATCGTCGTCATTCGTGAATGGATGCGCGATGCGCCCTCGCTCGAGCAACAGGTGGGCCTGACGCCGCTCGCGCCCGCCGACGTGGCGGCCGAAGACATCGACAAGATTGAACTGTGGGCCGGCGCCAAGCCGGACGAGAAGGTGATCCTGGTGCGCGACGGCGACGACTGGCGCGTGCGCACGCACTTCGACGCGCCCGCCCGGCAGGAAGACGTCGACACGTTTATTGAGGACCTGCTGGGACTGCGCGGTGAATTCCGCGACCGCGCCCCGGACGAAGCCTTACGCGAGCGCTACGAGATAGGCACCGATGCGGCCTTCCATGTGGCGGCCTATGCCGGCACCGGCGACGAGGCGGAGGTGCATGTGCTGTTTGGCCGGGCGCCGGATTTCCGCACCGTATTCGTGCGGCGCGCGGGCGGCGATGAAATCTATGTCGAACAGACGAACCTGCGCCGTGAGGCGGGCGTCTTCAGCGACGACACCGAGGCCGTGCCCGAGGCGGACAACTGGCTCGATATGACCGTGCTCGACCTCGAGCAGGCCGCGCTCGAACGCATCACGCTGCAATTGCCTGACAAGGCGTTTGCGCTGGCCAAGCAGGCGGTCGAGAGCGAGACGGACGGCGCTGAGGGTGAAGGGGCGGCCACGGTGTTGACGCCGGCCGAGTTCAAGTGGGTGCTCGCGGATACGGCCACCGGCGTCGAACTCAAGGAACAGGGTCTGCAGAACCTGCTGAACAAGGCCGCCAGCCTCACTGCCACCGATATCGTCGACCCCGGCGAGCTGGCCAGCTACGGCCTCGATACACCGGCCTACCGCATCGAGCTTGCCGTGGCCGATGAGGATGACGTCGTGCTCGAAGCGGGCCGTCCGGACACCGAGGGGCCCGGCTATCTGCGTGTGGCGGGTGCCGAACCCGAAGTGGTGTACGAGCTGAGCACCTTCAACTTCGAGCAACTGTTTCCGGCGGGCGAGACCATCTTCGAATTGCCGCGACTGGCGCTGGACACGGCCGATATGCAGGAGATCAGGGTGGCTTCGCCCGACAGCACGGTCACGCTTTCAAAGGGCGACAGCGGCTGGAGTGTGGTCGCGCCGGCCTTCGACCTGAGCCCGCAGACCGCGACCCTCAGCGGTGCGGCCAGCACGCTCGCCAACTGGCAGCCGGTCGATGTGGCGCTGGGCGACGTCGACGCCGGGCCATTTGATACCGCGATCACCGTGACGCTCGACGGCACGACGCGCCAGATTACGCTGGGCGCGGAGGCGCTGCACGTCGACGGGCGGTATGCGCGGCTCGATGGCGAGGACCTGTTGCTGGTAATGGGGCAGGCCGACCTCGACGCGGTGCTGCTGACACCGCGCGATGTCTATACGCTGAGCCTGTTCGATTACGCCGAGGACGAGGTGGCCGAGGTGGTCTTGCGGCTCGACGAGGTCGCGGTGTCGTTCAATCGCGATGATGACACCTGGTTCGCCGTGGACGCGGCGGGCCGCGCCACCGTCGATAGCGAGGCCATGCAGTCGCTGCTGACCGACCTGGTGACCCTGCAGGCCAGCGACCTGCGCAGCGACCAGGCGCGCTTCGACGCCAGCGTATGGGGCACCATCGCCTTGAGCACGGAAGCGGGCGAGACGCGCGCGCTCACGCTGGGACCCGACGAGGGCGGCACCCATCTGTTGGGCATGAGCGGCACCAACGCGGTACTCGAACTGGACGCCAGCGAAGCGGCCGGCCTGCGTACGCAGGTGCTGCAGTTGCTCGAAGGGCGCACGCTGGATGAGGCACCCGCGGCGGCTGCCGCCCCACCCGCCGGCGCACCCAACACGCCCGACCTGGCGCCCGTGCTCGAGGTGGTGCCGAATCCGGAATTGTAACGGCTAACCGGCGAGTTTCCTGCGCGCGGCGCGTGTTTGGCGGGCCGCGCATTTTCTTTTCCGCGCACCGGTGCGTATCCTTGCCGTTTTGCGCGGCGCGTTTGTGGAAGGAGTACCCGCTATGCGGAAGGCATCTCGCGACTTTTTGCAGGCCCTGCTGGCCACGCCCAGCCCATCGGGCAGTGAGCAGCAGATTCAGGGCATTTGCCAGCAATACGCCAAGGGCTTTGCGGAAGACATCCATAAGGATGTACACGGCAACCAGTACCACGTACTGAATCCCAAGGCGAAACTGCGCGTCATGCTGGCGGGCCACGTCGATGAAATCGCGCTCATGGTGAATACCATCGACGAGCGCGGCTACATCGGTTTCGTGCCCATCGGCGGCGTCGATGCGCACACCCTGCCCGGCAGCCGCGTGCACATCCATGGCGCGAAGGGCCCCGTGCTCGGTGTTATCGGGCGCAAGGCGATCCATCTGACGCCGCCCGAAGACCGCAAGAAGTTCATGGACATCCACGAGATGTGGATCGACATCGGCGCCAACAGCCGGGCCGAGGCGGAGAAACATATCGCGATTGGTGATTCGGCGACGGTGGACGCCGGCTACGCCGAAGTCTTGAACGGGCGCATTGTGGGGCGCGCGATCGATGACCGCATCGGTGCCTTTGTCGTGCTCGAGGCGCTGCGCCTGATGAGCAAGATGAAGCTCAACGTGGCCGTGCATGCCGTGACCACGGTGCAGGAAGAGATCGGCCTGCGCGGCGCCATCACCGCGGCTTATGGGTGTGACCCGCACGCGG
>CAYMLC010000148.1:0-7846 GCA_964390765.1 uncultured Nitrospirales bacterium | reverse complement strand
GCACTCGCGATGTGCGTCGGACTCTGCAAGCCATCGGCCACCAGCGCCGCCTGCAGCGCCACGCCATCCTCCGGCATCGGACAGCCCGCCAGCGCCAGCGCCGCCACCGCACACAAACTGGAAAACGCCCACTTCCACATGGTCCGGGTCCTCCTCGGTTGCCCGTGAAGCAGAACGCATTACACGCATCGATGGTTCCCGGGTACGCGCTCCCGGGCCGGGCGCGAGAAAAAAAGGTGGCGGAGGCGACAGGACTCGAACCTGCAAGCCCGAAGGCGGCGGTTTTCAAGACCGCTGCATTACCAATTATGCTACGCCTCCGAGCGTGAGTTTAGCGCAGGTGGCGCGGCGGACCCAAGGCGCTTGTGCGCGCGTGGCAGCGGATTCAGGTGGGGCGGGGTGCGTCAACACGGTGCATCGCTGTCGGTTCCGCCTGGCAGCAACGCTAGCGTGTGTGCTCCTGCAACAACGTAGCAATCTGCACCCGCAACTCGTCGACGTGGTAGCTGGCTCGGGCGGGCACCCGGAGCACGGACAGGCCAGCGGCACGCAGCGCCTCGTCCACAAAGGCGTCACGCACCTGGCGGTCGTTGCGTTGGTGACTCTTGTCGTCCAGTTCAATGGCCAAAAGTGGACGCACGACCTCAGGGTCACAGAGTAAAAAGTCGATGTGCTTCGATTGAATACGGTTCTTGTGAGACTGTCTTTGCTCTGTACCTTTTGGAATGTAAACCAAGAAGGAAACGGTCTTCCGTGGCACGTCTGAGTACACCGAAGAACGACCGCTCGGCTTTGCTTAGCAGATAATCTTTGCGGCGATAAGGCAGCTTGCCCGGCTGTGCCGGGGCCCGCGTCGACAAGCCCAGCAGCTTGAAGATGGCAACCAGGCAACCCGCTTGTTTCGTTGAAGCCATTTGCGCTTTTCTCCAGCGTACTGTATCGCAGCGTTTGTGCTTGCTCCAGTACGTAAGAACAAATAGCACGGAATGCACGGGGTTTCCAGCGTCACGCCAAACTCTGACATCGTTCTGCCCGCCCGCAGCTGCGTTGCTGGGGCAGAGAAAACACGATGTTGCACGGGGGTATTGAATTTTTCTCAGACTTCACAGATACTGGGTAACGTCTATAGCACGATAACACGCTCGACCAATGGTGCCGTGAACTCGCAAGGGGCTGAAGATGCAGGTGCTGAAACAATCAAGGCTTGCGACGTGCGCGGGGATGCTGTTTGCTGCCGTCTTCTTCGGCAGCACTTCGGCTTTGGCCGGCGAGGCCTCGCCACCGCCCGACCTGGAAGTCACCATCGCAGGGAGTCTGGTGACCAGCGGTTCGACCCGCATCATTGAGGACGTCGCACCCGGAGAGACCGCGGAGCTGTTCGCCATCCTGAGGAACGTAGGTACCGGGCCGGCATTCTTCCAGAGCAACGCGCCGGTAACGTTGACTTCCGCCACACCCACTGTATTCAGCGTCGTGCAGCCTGCCCTGCAGGAAGATAAGAACACCCCGGTGCCTGCGGATAAGGGGGTTCTTTTCCGGCTCGATCCCGGTGGCGCGACAGCCTTTCGCATCGATTTCACGCCCGATGCGTTCGATACGGTCTACGCCGCCACCGTCACTATCGCCTCGGACGACCCGGACAGTCCCTTCACGCTGAACATTGCGGCAAGCAGCGCTGGACAAACCGACGCGCTGGAAGTGTTCTTCGAAGGGCAACTCATCGCGACCCTGGAAACCCTTACATTCGATGACCAGCCACCGGCACAGCCTCGGCTGCTGACGTTCATCCTGTTTAACCCCAATGCCGCCGCCATCACCTTCGATACACCGGCGGCAGTTGAACTCGTTTCACCCGACGCGGGCGTCTTTAGCCTGACGCCGCCACTGCTCGCCACGCCCGGGGTGCTGATTGCAGGCGGTACTGCGGTCTTCGGCGTACAGTTCACGCCGCCCGACCCCGGCATGGTCTACACCGCAACGCTGGGCATCGCCAGCAACGCCGCCAATTCGCCTGCGGTCTTCAAGATACAGGTGACCAGTAGCGACGGTGAGGGCGAATTCTGCGTGGAGCAAAGCGTCCACAGCGCCGACCAGAATGCCAATAACGAGATCAGCCTCAGCGAACTGTTGCGCGTCATTCAGTTCTTCAACAGCGGCGGCTACAACTTCTGCCCCGAACTGATGACCGAAGACAGCTTCTGCCCGGGCGCACCGTAGCCGGTAGCGCCGCGCGTTGAGGCCGCGCGCGACACGCGCAGGAGCAGGACGCGCTTTGCCACCAGGAGGCGACGATGGTGTCGCGCTACCTGGCTGCCGAAGCAGTAGTGCCCGCTACCATCGCGCCCGCAGTCGCACAGCCCGCCTGGCACGCGCACCGGCGCCAGTTCCACAGGTGCGCGGACACCAGCAGTGCACTGCCGCATACGTTGCACCAGAAGGCGGCAGCAGGCGCGAGACTGTGCAGGGGCAAGGCGGTGCTGAGGAGCAGCAGACCGGTACCCCCGGCGGCGACGCCCGCCAGTTGGCGGTGGCAGGTGTACCCGCTGAACAGCGCGAAGCCGGCGAGTGGCAAGGTGAGGGACAGCATGCCGGCGTGTATCCAGAAGGCCGACGGATCGTCGCAGCAGGCTGCGGCGCTGGCCTCCGCCTCGGTCGTCGACGCCGCCGCAGCGGTCTCACAGCTCTTGGCGGTCTCGCTGCAGCATACTTCGGCCGGGGTCGCATCGGCGGGCGGATAGGCGCCCCAGGCCACATAGGGCGCCACCGTGGCCAGCAACGGCATCAGCAGGCAGTGCGCCGCGCACAGGCCCGAGGCGAGCGCACCCCATCCGTCGAGGTTGATGAATGTTCCACTGCGCAGCATGGCGTTTGGTCCCCTCGCTGGTTACATGAGAATGATAGCGCATTCTTAAGAAGCGATCAAGGAAGTACCGCACGCCGCCACGCCACGGGTGACGGCGCCCGTGGCCGGCGCGGTGGACCGCGCGCTACACTCGGCGCGGGCGCCGGTTAGCCCGGCGCATTACCTTGGAGGGTGGTCGTATGCGTTGCTGCTTGGTATCGCTCGTGTCGCTGATGTGGGCGCAGGCGGCGGGTGCCGCAGGCGTGGTGGATACGCTCCAGACCTTCAGCGCGATGGGCAAGGAGCTACGGCTGCTCGAGGTTGGCAAGGAAGTCCAGATCTTCGAGCATGCGGGCAAGGGGTGCCTCACCCACATGTGGTTCGCCATGGACGAGCGCACGCGTGTCCGGGTCTATGTAGATGGTGAGGAGACGCCGTCGATCGACATGCACCTGATGCTGGGCCATGGCTATCAGCTGCGCGGCCAGCCCGAACACTTTGCGGTGCCCGAGTTGGGCTATGTAGGCGGACAACACAACACCTACCGCATTCCCTTTGGCGAATCGGTACGCGTAACCATCTTGCCGTTGGCCGAGCAACTGGACTGGGTGACCGGAGAGAAGGTGTGGTGGATTATCCGCGGCACAGAGAACCTGCCGGTGTCCGTCGGCGGCGTCACCCTGCCAGCGCACACGCGCCTCAAGCTCTACACGCTGGAAGACTACACCGCCGAACCGGGCGAAGAGTTCTCCATTGCCAAGGTGGAAGGCGCGGGCGCGCTGTATCAGACCACCCTCGCTGTTCAGGGCGAACGACCCCGTGGCGACTGGAAGGACCAGTCGTATCAGGAAGGCTGTGTGCGTGCTTACTTCGGCGGCAGCGAAGAACCCACGTTCTTATCGTCGGGACTCGAAGACTACTTCCTGGGCTCCGGCTACTTTCACCATGGCCAGCTCTACGCCAACTCGGTGGCCGGCCTTACCACCTTCAACCGCGAAGAAAATCGCTTCTCCGCCTACCGCTTTCACGACCGCGACCCGGTATTCTTCCAAGACGGCATGCGACTGACCCTGCGCAATGGCGAAGACCGCGACGGCGAAGGCAACGGCGAACTGATGCACGACCCGCCCCCCGCCACCTACAGCGTTCACGTGTGGGTCTACGAGTGGTAGCGCCACGCGCGCATTAGTCGCACGCCCCCGCAAAGGCCACTGCGCCTTCGGCCTCGACCGCGGCGCGCGCGGCCTCGAAGGCGAGGGCATCGCCCGGGCGCTGCTTGAGGCGCGCATCGAGCCAGGGCAGCAACAGGTCAATGGTCAGGTCGCGCTGGCGCGCATCCGGGATGAAGTCGCAATCCTGGAAGAGGCAGACCGTGCCCTCGCCGAAGCGGCACAGCCCCGAATCAATGGCGAAAGCGCAGTGGCTGCCGGCATCTATGGTACCGAGCAGGCGGCAGGGTCCGGGCAACGCATTGAACATGGCGCCGGCATTGTCGGCTGTCGGCGTCACCCGGTCCTTGCTTCCCTGCAGGATCAGCACCGGGATGTCGAGCTCGCCCGCCGCCGCAATGGCCGAGGGCGTCTGGTTATTGGTCTCCGACGGCGCCAGCCCGACCAGGGTATCGAACGGTGCGCCCGGCTGGTTCGCGGCGAGAAACGCGCAACCACCGCCCAGGCTGTGGCCCACCACGGCAAAGGCATCGGCCACGCGAGCGAAGAAGGGCGAGGCCGGGTCGGCGCCCGCCGCCGCCAGCGACTGTCCGGTGAAGGCCATGTCTTCGCCAAAGGCCAACTGGTTGGGAAAGAGTTCGTTGGTCGTATCGACCAGCACCACGATGTAGCCCCCGGGCACCAGCTCTTCCCATAGGTAATCGTAGAAGCTGATGCGAATCTGGAAGCCGTGGCCAAAGACCACTACCGGAAAAGCCCCGCCACGCGTGGCCACCGGCACATTCTCGCCATTGCTATCGGCCGGGTAGTACACCTCGACCGGCACGTCCCGGTTGTCGCGCGCCGCATCGACCAAGGTCAGCTCGCGCAGGCCAATGGCAAACGGCAGCGGCGGCTCACCCTCACCCTCACCCTCAGTTACGCCTTCACCCTCGCCCTCTGTTGCGCCTTCACCTTCCGCTGCGCCTTCGCCCTCCGCTGCGCCTTCACCTTCCGCTGCGCCTTCGCCCTCCGCTGCGCCTTCACCTTCGGTAGTGCCTTCGCCTTCGAGCAGGCCTTCAACGACACCCTCACCCTCGGGCGCGCCTTCCGGTGCACCTTCGAGTAGTCCCTCGCCCTCAAAGACGCCCTCGCCTTCGGCAATGCCTTCGGGCGCCCCTTCACCTTCGACTACGCCTTCTACGACGCCCTCGCCTTCGGCAATGCCTTCGGGCGCCCCTTCACCTTCGACTACGCCTTCTACGACGCCCTCGCCTTCGGCAATGCCTTCGGGCGCCCCTTCACCTTCGACTTCGCCTTCGACGACGCCCTCGCCTTCGGCAATACCTTCGGGTGTCCCTTCACCTTCGACTAGGCCTTCGACTACGCCCTCGCCTTCGGCAATACCTTCGGATGCCCCTTCACCTTCGACGACGCCCTCGCCTTCGGGTGCGCCTTCCGGTACACCTTCACCTTCGACTACACCTTCGCCCTCGGAAACGCCTTCATTCAGCCCTTCACCTTCACCTTCACCTTCAGTCACGCCTTCCCCTTCAACCGCGCCTTCCCCTTCCCCCTCGGCCGCGCAATCAAACAGCGCGCCGGCACCCGTGGCGAAGTCGTCTTCCGTGCCGCACTGCGTGCGATAGGCGCCCACGTTGAAGAACTGCACGAGCCGCAGCAGCTCGCTCAGGTTGATGGCAAAATCCACCGGGGCATAGTCGCTGTCGTGCGGTGCACAGGCCGGCGGCCCTTCGCCCGGCCCCGGCGCATAGCCGTCTTCCGTGCCCGTGGCACACTGCAGGCCGCCACTGTTGAAGAATTGAATCACCCGCAGCAATTCAGACAAATCAATGCTGCCCGGTGGCGGCGCAGTGTCGGCCGAATGCGGCGCGGCCACAGCTGCCACCGGAAACAGACAGATCAGAAGAAAGAGAAACAGCAAGAAGAAGGAAACGCAGCGCATAAAGCCAAACTCGATGTCGCGCGCCTTGCCGGACCGGTACGCCGCTACACCGCGGACTCAAGACGCCGGGCCAGAAGACGGCCCACCAAAAGCGGCAGCATAGCAAAACACGGTTTTCGCTGCGGCTTCCCAAACGGGCGCCCGCCTGGAGTAGTGCCCCCAATACGAAACCATCGACCAACGGCCCCTGTCTAAACGCAAACGGCGACTGGTTCGCCACCCAATGCTCATCCAGGTAGTCCTCCCATGTACGACGCGCTTCCCTTTTCCAATCACCTCGAACGTTTGCGGCTGGCGCCGATGCCGCGCTGGGTGCATGCCTGGAGTTGGGGTGGTTTTCTGCTGCTGACCGTGGCGATGGCGGTCGCCTTCTATTTCCTGCGCGATGTGAATGTGTGGGCGGGCTGGCGCGAGGCACGCGGCCTGCGCAACCCCGGCTACGCGGAAGCCGTCTTCGTCGACAGTGTCTTTCGCACCCGCGCGAACACGTGGTCGAATCTGTCCTACGTCATCGTGGGGCTCTATGTCATCGCGCTGGCGGCCCTCGACCTGCGCCGCAACTACGGTCAAGACGCCCCCTATCTGGTGCGTACCCCGGCGCTCGGCTTTCTGTTCGGCGTGGCCTGCGTCTATCTCGGCGTCGGCAGCGGCATCTATCACGCGTCGCTCACGCGCTGGGGCCAGCAGCTCGACGTCGCCGCGATGTACTCGCCGCTGGTCGTGCTCATCGCCATGAACTTCGGACGCTGGTTGCCCCGCCTGCCCGGCACGCGCCTGCCCACGTGGCCCGTCTGGTGCGTCGGGGCCTGCATCGCCAGCGCCCTGCTGTACGTCTACAAGTGGGAAATGAGTTCGAAGCAAGTCCTGCCCGCCCTCATCCTCACCGTCGCCTTCTTCTCCGTCGGCGATTTCCTGTCGCGCCGCTGGCACCTGTCCCACGCGTGGCTGGCCGGCGCCTTCTTCACCCTGCTCGTCGCCTTCACCTGCCGCCAACTCGATGTGGCCGGCCGATTCTCCGGCCCCGACGACTGGTGGCAAGGCCACGCCATCTGGCACGTCCTTTCCGGCGCTACCCTCGGCTGTATCTACCTCTACTACCGCTCCGAGTACATCGCCCCGCGGCCAAGCGCTAACCCTGAAGCCCGCGCGAAGCCCGGCGCAGCCAGCGTGGTTACGCCTCGAGACTGAGGCCACTAGGCCTGTCGCAAGTGAGATAGCGCCCAATTACTGGGGTTGCAAAGCCGTCGCTGAACGATGTGGCGGACCCATGTACGTCCACGCAAGCCGCTAGCGCACCCCCTATCACCTTGTACCGATCTTCTGACTACTCAGCAGCGGACATCGCTATCATTGAACTTGTCCATTTGCGCACTACAGAGAAACTAAATACTGGGGCACTCCTGCCGAAACACGAGTCAATCGCACCAAAACTCCTTTACACTGTCGCCGTGTACCGAGTAGACACCTTGTTATTACTTTACACAATACAACTCTATGGCAAACTATGTAATAGGCCACCATTTTTACCTTGACAAGAATGCCTATGGGTTGTAGTCTAGTGGTACGGCAGTCAACCCGCAGACAAAGAGGGACAACCGATGCTCTTCAAGAAGACTTGGCGCGTATGCTTTTATGGGCTCATTGCGCTTCTGTTAACCCTGTCGGGCTGCCCCATCTATTCGCCTAGCGGCAATCAGACAGATGCCGATGGCAATCCTCTAAACTACGACATCCAACTTGAGGTTAATCTCCTCTCGGATGTCACATCGGTAAACTCTTCGATAGCATGTTTCGCCAATGCGTCGGACTTAGACAGCTATGACTTGCTAGCTGTATGAAATGGACCCCGGATCCTGGACAGTGGCTTAAGTGGATCTCCTTGGGTATCTT
>CAYMLC010000147.1:0-7849 GCA_964390765.1 uncultured Nitrospirales bacterium | reverse complement strand
GTCCAGCTGCTCGAGCAGGAACAGGCGAAAGACGGGGTCGGCATTCGAGCGGCCGATGATGGTGAAGAAGGGGCGTACACTTTCATCCGGACCCGCCAGCAGCGGATAGAACTCGAGCGCGAGCGCGAGGTTGGCCCGCGCCTCCTGCTCGATGACTTCCGCGGGCTTGCCCCGGTTTTGGAGACGCGCACTTTCGATGCCCTCCTGGGCCGCGCGCAACAGCTCGTTCGGCGTCAGGTGCTGCACGGCCTCGAACGCAAACGTGCGCAGCTGGTGGCTGTAGGCACCGGGCCGTGTTGCGCGCGCGGCGATTTCGTGGCGCTCGAGTTGCTCGTTCAGGTGTTCCCAGTAATTGGCGATGGGCGGTGCGTCTTGTGCGCGCGGCTGCGCCACGGCCGGCGCCGCCAGCGCAACCACCAGCGCCACGCAACTCACCCCTGCAACGCGGGTTCGCAAAGACCCTGCACCACGAGTTCGCAAAGACATGGTTCCTCCTTGCCCCAGACGCCGCGTGCGGGGCGCCCAAAGGCGGCATTGTAGCCCACGCGGGCACGCCACGAAAGCGGCCCGGGCTGGCACCGCAGGCGCCTGCAGTGGCATAAGCGACGGCGGCATGCTGGTCGCTATTCATCAACTGCACTATCTGCCCTGGCTGCGCTATTTCGAGAAGATTGCGCGCAGTGACGTACTCGTCGTGCTCGACGACGCGCAATTCACGAAGAACGACTGGCAGAATCGCAACAAGATCAAGACGGCGGGCGGGGTCGCGGTGTTGACGCTGCCCGTATTGCACCGCCTCGGCCAGCCGCTGAACGCGGTGCAACTGGACAACCGGCAGCCGTGGCGCAAGAAGCATGCGCGCACGCTGGCCCAGGCCTATGCCGCGGCGCCGCACTACGCCGAACTGGGCGCCTGGCTGGATGCCGTGTACGCGCGGGAGTGGGTGACGATGCACGCCCTGAACCGGCACATGCTCGAAGGCTTTCTGGCGCGCCTCGGCATCGACACGCCGCTCCACTATGCGTCCGAGATGGACGTGCCCGGCCAGGCGACCGAGCGGCTGGTGCGGCTGGTGCAGGCCGTGGGCGGCACGGCCTACTACACCGGCGCCTACGCCACGCAGGTCTACCTAGACCCGGCGCCCTTTCGTGCAGCCGGTATCGAGCTGGTGCTGCAGCGCTGGCATGCGCCCGTTTATCCGCAATTGCACGGGCCATTCGTGCCCGACCTGGCCATTGTCGATCTCCTGGCGAACTGTGGCGCGGCCGCGCGCGAGCGGCTGCTGGCAGGCGGCGATGATTCCGCATAGCCGCCCCGATATCGGCGAGGCCGAAGTCGACGCCGCGGCGCGTGTCTTGCGCGCGGGCATGCTGGCCCAGGGTGCCGAGGTGGCCGGCTTCGAAGCGGAGTGCGCCGCCTTTGCCGGCACGCGCCATGCCGTTGCGGTGAACAGCGGCACGGCGGCGCTGCACCTGGCGCTGGTGGTCATGGGCATGGGGCCGGGCCGCACCGTGGCCCTGCCGAGTTATGCCTGTGCCGCGCTGCTGCAGGCGGTCACCTTGGCCGGGGCCACGCCGCGCCTGCTCGATTGTGCGCCCGGCGACGACCACCCCAATGCGAACCCGGGCACGCCACCGCCCGACGCGACCATCGTGGCGCACCTGTTCGGCGCGCGCCAGTCCGAACTGCCGGAGGGTCCCATTCTGGAAGACCTGGCCCAGGCCCTGGCGCCCGGTGCGGCCCTCGCGCGGCCCGTGTCCATCGCCTCGTTCTACGCCACCAAGCTGTTGACCACCGGCGAGGGCGGCATGCTGCTGACCAACGACGCGGGCCTGGCCGACGAGGCGCGCGACCGGCGCGACTATGACAACCGCGACGACTGGAAGCCGCGCTTCGCCTACAAGATGACCGACCTGCAGGCGGCTATCGGGCGCGTGCAGTTGGCGCGGCTGCCGCAATTTCTGGCGCGGCGGCGGGCCCTCGCTGCGCAGTATGATGCAGGCTTGGAAGATGCGGGCTTGGCGGGCCTGCCGCTGGAACGGCCGCATGCGCCGGGTCATCTCTACTTCCGCTACGTCGTGCGCACGCCCGCGCGTGACGCCTTGATGGCACACCTCGCACAGTGCGGCATCGCAGCGAAATCGCCGGTCTACCGCCCCCTGCACACCGTCTACGGCAGCGCCGATTGCGCCGAGGCGGCCCGGGCACACGCAGTGAATGTTTCATTGCCGCTCTATCCTTCCTTAACAGAATCGCAAATACTGCGTGTGTTACAGTCCGTACAACAGTGGCGTTGGGGGTAATGGCCCAAGGAGGGGCGCATGTGGTTTTTGCCGTCGGACTGGTGGTTTAGCCAGCCAGACTACTGGCCGCGCACCTACCTACTGGTAGGCGGGGTGTCCTTCGCCCTGTCGGTGCTGCTCATGCCGGTGGCCATCGTGCTGCTGCGGCGCATCGGCATGGTCGACGCCCTCGCCCCGAACAAGATTCACCTGCGGCCCACGCCGCGCGGGGGCGGCCTCGTCATCTTCTTCGCCTTTGCCGTGGCCGTATTGCTGCCCGGCTATCGCAGCGATGGTATGAACGGCATCCTGCTGGGCGCGGCCATCTGCGCGGGGGTCGGTGCGCTCGACGATTTCGTCGGGGGTATCGCCGGCTTCTGGAAACTGCTGACCCTGCTGGCCGCCACGCTGCTGCTCTCCTGGTTCGACGTGCGGCTAAACCTCTTCCAGAACGATGTGCTCGACATCACGTTTACCCTGCTCTGGATCGTCGGCGTGACCAGCGCCTTCAACGGCATCGACAACATGGACGGACTCGCCTCCGGCGTCGGCATCATCGTGGCCACCATGTTCTTCGTCATCGCGATGCAGGCCTACTTCCTGGCCGGCACCGAGACCAGCCTGTCGTGGTTTGGCATGCTCGCCGTGGGGCTTATCGGCGCGAACCTGGGCTTCCTGCTGTTCAACTTCAAGCCGGCGCGCATCTTCATGGGCGACAGCGGCAGCTTCTTCCTCGGCTTTACGCTGGCGGCGCTCGGCGTGATGGGCGAGTGGAACGAGCACCGCATGCTCGCCGCCGTCATCCCCATCCTCATTCTGGGCGTGCCGCTGTTCGACTTCGCCTACATCATCATCTCGCGCATCTGGCGCGGCGAGACCCGCACCATCCGCCAGGTCATCGACCACTGCGCGCCCGACCACCTGTCGCACCGCCTCACCTGGATTGGCTTCAGCCAGCGCCAGGCCGTGCTGTTCATCTACCTGCTCGCCGGGGCGCTCGGCATCAGCGGGATTCTCCTGCGCAACAGCGACTCGTTGATCGACGCCGAGCTCGCCCTCTTGCAGGGGCTCGCCATCATCGCGATTGTCATCATCCTGATGGCCTCGGCCGCACGCGGCCACCAGCAGGCCCGCGATGCCCGCGACGCGCACGCCCGTGCCCGGGCCGGCGGCAAACCCGCACCACGCCCCGCCTGGGACACCAGCCCCGCCCGCCAACGCGACGACGACAAGTGGCCGGGCAAGGAGCTGTAAAGGGGGGTCAGTCCAGCGCCTGCCAGCCGGTGCCCGCGTGCCCGAAGTCGAAGCGGCCGGGGTGCAGCACTTCAGCGAGAATCTCGAGCGAATCGACAAGGCGCGGGCCGGGGCGGTTGAAGTAGTGGTGGCCATCGACGGCGTAGACGCGGCCGCTCTGTACGGCGGTCAGAGTGTCCCAACCTGGCAGCGCGTGTAAGGCGGCAGCTTCTTCGATGGTGCGCGCGAGGCCGAAGCCGCAGGGCATGACCACGATGACATCGGGGTCGGCGGCTTGCAGCGCGTCCCACGTCAGCCAGGGCGAATGCGCACCCGGTTCGCCGAAGCAATTCTCGCCGCCCGCCAGCTCCACCAGCTCCGGCACCCAGTTACCCGCCGCCATCAGCGGTTCGATCCATTCGATGGTCACGACGGTGGGCCAGCCCAGGTCGCGGGTCTGCGCGGCCAGGTCGTGGCAGCGGTGGCGCAGCGTAGCGGCCAGTCCCTGTGCGTTGTAGGTCTCGCCCACGGCGCTGCCCACCCGCGCGATGTCCTGCCACACGTCATGCAGACAGCGCGGCTCGAGCGCGACCACTTGTGGCCGGGCATGCACGAGTTGCGCCACGGCCTTCTCGACGTCGCTCAGGTGCACGGCGCACACGTCGCACTGCGCCTGCGTGACCACCACATCGGGCTGCAGCGCATCGAGCTGGTCGGCGAACACGCGATAGACCGATAGCCCCTCCTGCAGGATGGCCTTCACCTGCTCTTCAATGGCGTAGCTGCGCCCGTCGACATCGAGCTTGCTCTCGGTGCAGGCGGGCAAGCGTTCGACGCCGGGCGGATAGTCGCACTCGTGCGAGCGCCCGACCAGCAGGTGGCGGCCGCCCACGGCACAGACGATTTCGGTGGCGCTGGGTAGAAGGGATACGACGCGTGGAGCCATGGCGCTACCTTATCAGTTTGTGCGGGCCCGCGGTGAAACGGCGCGTGGGGAATGCGCGCTTTGCGCGGTGGGTTTCCCGAAGGTTTTTGCTTGGTGCAACAGCCAATCCCGGAGGAACCATCCGATGTCCTGCGATGCCTTGTTTCAGCCCCTTGCCATGGGTGCGCTTGCGCTGCCGCACCGCGTGCTCATGGCGCCGCTTACCCGCTCACGCGCGCAGCAGCCGGGCGACGTGCCCTGGAAGTTGAATGCCCAGTACTACACCCAGCGCGCGGGCGCGGGCCTCATCTTTACCGAGGCCACGCAGGTCAGTCCGCAGGGCAAGGGCTACGCCTACACGCCCGGCATCCACAGTGAAGAGCAGGTGGCCGGCTGGCGCCAGGTCACGGATGCCGTACACGCGGCCGGCGGCCGCATGGCGCTGCAGCTGTGGCACGTGGGCCGCATCTCGCATACGGCGCTGCAGCCCGGCGGCGAGGCGCCCGTAGCGCCGAGCGCCATCAAGGCCAAGAGCCAGACCTATATCGACGGCGAGAGCGGCATGGTCGACGTGGCCGAGCCGCGCGCACTCGACCTCGGCGAGTTGCCCGGCATCGTGGGTCAATATCGCGTGGGTGCGGACAATGCCAGGCGGGCTGGTTTCGATGCTGTGCAGGTGCACTGCGCCAACGGCTACCTGATGGACCAGTTCCTGCGCGATGGCACCAACCAGCGCAGCGACGCGTACGGCGGCAGCGTGGACAACCGGGTGCGCCTGCCGCTCGAAGTGGTCGAGGCGGTTGCCGGCGTATGGGGCCCCGACCGTGTGGGCGTGCGCATCTCGCCACACGGCAGCTTCAATGACATGCACGACAGCGACCCCTACACCACCTTCACCACCTTCGCGCGCCGCCTGGGCGAGCTGGGCATCGCGCATCTGGAAGTGGTCGAGGCCTTCGCTGCCGACGGGCGCGACGACGCAGTGATGCGCCTGGCGCACGGCCTGCGCGAAGCCTTCCCCAACACGCTCATTATCAACGGTGGGCTCGACGCCGCCATGGCCAATGAAGCCATCGCCAGCGGCCGTGCCGACGCTGCCACCTTCGGCAAGTTGTTTATCGCCAACCCCGACCTGCCCGAGCGCTTCCGCCGTGGCGCGCCGCTCAACGAATGGGACAGCGCCACCTTCTACGGTGGCACCGAAAAGGGCTACACCGACTACCCGAGCCTGGAAGAGGCGGCGGCCGGGTGAGCCCCGGTAGAGACGGCGCCCGGTGCTCCCCGGGGCAGCCGTGGGTACGCTGCACCGCAATCCGGAGCGAAGCCGTGAAGCCGATGCGTACCCACCTTGAACGCATCGGGCGACAGGGCGATACCCCTTAAGTCTGCAGGGGAATTCGTTGGGTTGAGGTTTTGCGCGCCTACGCGCTGCGTGCCGTTGGGATAAACGCAATGCTGCAGCGCTCTACATTTGTCTGTGCACTTGGGGGTCGTGCTGTTCAGTGGGGTCGCGGCGGCGCAGTGGTCCGCGACCCGTAACCGCAACGTGACGCCGGGCACCGAGGCGAGCCGGGTGTTGCGCCTCTACGGCGCCGACCGTTTCGACCGGTTGGGCAGTAATTTCTCGGGCGGTGTCGCCTACGGCGATCGGAATGGCGACGGCTTCGACGACCTTGTCATCGGCGCGCATCAAGGCCCGTGGCGGGTGCCCGCACGTACTGTCGCATGCTACGCTTGTGCGGTCGCATTACAGCGGCATGTAAGGGGGAGAAGCAGCACATGCACAACGACCTGCGCGGGCAATCCGGGCGCGCGCGTACACGCTTCGCCGGAGGCGCACACGCATCATGAGTGGACTCGACCGCGTCTCCGGTATGCACCGCGCGTTTGAATTCGTCTTCAAGTCGGATGTCTACGGCGACTATTGGGAGTTCGGGGTGGCCCGGGGGCACTCTCTTTATCGCGCGTGGGAGAACTGGCGCGAGTTTTCGCAGGCCATGAACCGCATGCACGACATGCGCTTTGTCGCCTTCGACTCGTTCGAGGGCATCCCGCCGCTCCAGCCCGAAGACCAACTCGCCACCTACGAGGTGTTTCAGCCCGGCCAGTATGCCCACACCCGGGCAGAGGTTGCCGAATGGCTGCAAGCGAAGGGCGTCGACCTGCAGCGCTTCACCTTTGTCGAGGGCTTCTACGAAGACGCGCTCGGCCGGCCCGAGACCGCCGCCACCGTTGCCGGTACCCACGCGGCAATCGTCCACATCGACTGCGACCTCTATTCCTCCGCCACGCACGTGCTCGACTTCATCGCGCCCCACCTCGTCGAGGGCAGCGTGCTGCTGTTCGACGACTGGTTCTGCTATCGCGGCCGGCGCGACAAGGGCGTACACGGCGCGTTCCGTGTCTGGCTCGAGCGCAGCAGGTGGTCCGCCGAAGAGTATTTCCGGTACGACTGGCCGGGCATCTGCTTCATCATGGTCGACTACACATCGGGCTAAGGTGCCAGCACGCCCAGCCGCACGGGGCACAGTCCGACCCTGCGCGCTATCCGCAAGGCCGCTCGTGTTGATCGGGTGTGGGCAAAGCCAGCTATGCACGCGCCTGACAGGGGCCCTATTCCCTTCTGCATGCCGCGCCACCAGGCTGCTACACTGCGCGCTGCAAAGGAGATTTCCATGACCACATCACGCAAGCGTGTTGCCGTTATCATGGCCGGGGGTTCGGGCGAGCGGTTCTGGCCCCTGTCGCGCCGCAACCGCCCGAAGCAGTTGCTGCGTCTGACCGATGCCGCCGAAACAATGCTGCACGACGCGGTGAATCGCATCGCGCCGATGATTCCCGCCGACGACGTATACGTCGTTACGGGCGAGCACCTGATCGACGCGATTCGTGAGGCGGGCGTCGGCATCCCCGATGCCAACGTGATCGCCGAGCCGTGCAAGCGCAATACGGCGGGCTGCCTGGCCTATGCCGCCGCCTTCTTGCTGGCGAAGTACGACGTGGCGCCGGGCGACCTGACGATGGTGGTGACCACGGCCGACCACCTGATTGGCGAGGAAGACGCCTTCCGCGCGACCGTCGAAGCCGCCGCCAGCACGGCCGAGGCCGAGGGCGCGCTGGCGACGATGGGTATTGTGCCCACGCGCCCCGAGACGGGCTACGGCTATATCGAAGTGCCCGAGGGCGCCCAGCCGCTCAATACCGGTGGTGGCCCGCAGGTCTTGCCGGTGCTGGCGTTTCGCGAGAAACCCGATGCCGAGACCGCTGCCGCCTTTGCCGAGACCGGCCGCCACTTCTGGAACAGCGGCATGTTCTGCTGGACCTTGCAGACCTTCATCGACGAGATGCGCGCGGCCCAGCCCGATATCGCCGATGCTATCGACAGCATTACGCAGGCGATAAAGCAGGG
>CAYMLC010000146.1:4268-7904 GCA_964390765.1 uncultured Nitrospirales bacterium | reverse complement strand
CCGACGACGTGATCGGACGCATCTTCGCGTCCTTCTGCATCGGCAAATAGCCGCACCTGCCACAGCGCGCCCAGGAAACAGGAATGGGATCGGGAAGTACCACGACACCGGCGCACGGGCGCGCGTATGCCCCCTACTACCTGCTGGCCGCCCTGCTGGGCGCGCACGTTATCGCGAACATCATCTGGCTCGCGCTCGACCACCACGTGATTCGCATCGACGAATTGTTCCACGCGCGCGGCGCACGCGAATTCTTCCGCGCGTTCTTCATGCAGGACTACGCCACGTGGGGCGAATGGGGCGCGGCCCTGCTCGAGATCCGCAGCCCCTATCCCCCGCTGCTGCACGTGCTGGGCGCAGGCGTGGCGGCGCTCTTCGGCTACAGCCAGGACACGCTTTCGTTCACTTCCACGCTCATCTTCGTGGCGCTGCTCCTGGGCGTCTTCACCCTGTCGCGCGTGTGGCTGCAGCCATGGGGCGCGCTGCTGGCGACGGCGGTCGTCAGCCTCACCCCCGCGCTCTACGGCGGGTCCCGCCACCTCGCCCAGGACTACCTGGCCGCGGCGCTGGTGGTGTGGGCCATCTATGCACTCGTGCGCAGCGAACGCTTCACGCGCTGGCCGTGGGTCGTGCTCTTCGCCCTGTTGAATGGGCTGGGACTGCTCGCGCGGCAGATTACGCCGCTCTATCTAATTGTGCCGGCGGCCATCTGTGCGCTGGCCGGCCTCTACCTGGCCGTGCAGCACCTGCGCCAGCGCCAGGGCTACGGCACGCTGACGCGCGTGGTGAGCGGCTGTCTCGTGGCATTGTTGTTGTCTTCGGCGGTGGGCCTGCCCTGGTACGCCTATCACCGCGAATACCTGGTCGCCTATTGGGTGGGCGAGCACAAGGGGGGTAGCGGCCCCCTGCAATTCATCGCGCTGAACCTCGCGCCGGCCGACGCGGGCGACATCGAGAGCGTTACAGAAGGCGACGCCGAGGGCGAGGGCGCTACAGAAGTCGATACTGTGGGCGACGCGGTGGACGAGGGACCTCGGACGGCGGAGGCGCTGCGCGAGACGCAGCCCGTACCGCCGGCGCAGGCGCCCAGCGTGGTGCGGTCTGGCTCGGACGCACCCGACCCGGCAGCCCCCACGCCCGACGCGGAGGCCGAGACGCCCGTGCCCACTGAACTGCAGGTCGAGGGCCGCACGGGCCCCTACCAGTGGGGCGCCTATTGGGCGCACATCGTGAACAACGGCGCGTTTCTGCCGCTCACCCTGGTCGCCCTGGCGGGCTTGGGCGCGGTGGCGCTCACGCCGCGCTACCGCACGTTCCCCACGCTGCTGCTGGTGGCCTGGCTGGTGGGCAGCTACGTGGTGCTGACCTTGATGCTGCGCTTCGCCACCCCCCGCTATGCCCTGCCCATGCTGCCGGTACTCGGTATTCTGGCGGCGCTGCTTATCCTGCGGTTGCCGGGCACCGGGCCCCGGCGCGTGGGCGCAGGCATCTTGCTGGGCTGGCTGGCCCTCACCTATGGGCACCTCTCCTTCGGACCCGCGCTGCCCAGCGCCCGCGCCTATGTGCCCTGGCCCTTCCAACAGGCGGTGCAGAACTACTACCGCGATTCGGGCCTGGCGCTCTTCAAGGAGCACCTGATCCTGGGCACCTACAGCTATGGGCGGCCGCACCGCTCATTGAACTATGTCGACCGCACGCTGACCACACTGGTGCGCACCGATGCCCAGCGCCACCACAAGACGCGCGATACGCTGAACTACATGGCCATCTGGCGGCAGAACAATTTTGGCGGCTTCGAATTTGCCGAACCCGAATTCTGGCCGGGCGACCATGCGCTGCAACGCCCCGGCCTGCGCGAACAACTGGCCGGCGGGCGCCCACTCAATTTCCTGGGGGCGGGCCCCCACCCCGACGAAGTGCCCTGGCTCGTGCGCGAGACCGACTACGTGGTGATCATGTTGCAGCAGCATGCGTTTACCTGGGGGGTGCTGCACCCGCTGCACATGGCCGTGCGCGAAGAGGGCTTCCGCCTGATCGATTACTTTCCCGCCGACGAGCGCGGCCTCTTGCCCGCCTGCTACGTGGGCATCTACGCCCGGCTTGACCCGCGCCCGCTCGACGCGGTGACCGACCCCATCCAACTGTTCGATATCATCGAGAGCGCAGACAGCCTGCCGCCGGAAACGGTGGCCGCCGCCCAGGCACGCCTGACCGCGGCCATGGACCAGTTGCCCCCGCAGCGCCGGCGCACGCTCAATGAAGACGTGGACTTCGTCGAGCACTACAGCATGCGCCGCGTGGCCGACCGCTGGTTTCAGGCGGAGTTCGTGCTGCATTGCAAGCAGGTCATGGACCAGGACTGGAACATGGCCTTCATCGGCGACCCCCTGCCCGCCTACGCCGCCGAGGTGCGCGGCGTGCTGGGACCCGACGGCATGGCGCAGTTCAACTTCCCGCCCCTCGTGCCCACGACGGCGTGGGGCGCGGGTGAGTATGTGCGTGTGCGCACGAGCTTCTACGCGGCCGACATCCCCTTCTCGTTCCTGTTCGGCATGTACAACGAACAGGGCATGCACGGTCACGTGGCGCCGCTGGGCTGGATCAACCTGGGCGACCTCTGAAGGGATACCGGCGCGCGATGCGTATCGAGTGGGACGGCGCCCCATGGGGCCGCGCAACGCTGAACCTGCTCTTCCCACAGTTCTGCCGCGCCTGCCACGCCCGCCTGCTGACCAATGAGAACGGTTACTTCTGTCCCGCGTGCTGGGAGAACAGCCCCGGCATCGAGGCGCCCTTCTGCCCGGGTTGCGCGCGCCCGCATCCGCAGGCGCTGGGCTTTGCCAGCCGCGAGAACTTCCTGTGCGGCGACTGCCGCGCGACCCGCCACGCCACCCGCTTCATGGTGGCCGCAGCGCGCTACGACGGACCCGTGGCCGAAGCCATCAAGCTGCTGAAGTTTCACGGCAAGACGCGATTGGCGGCGCCGCTGGCCGCGCGGATGGGCGAAGCCGCACGCACCTGGCTGCGCCTCGATACCTATACCCACTTTACCCCGGTGCCGCTGTATCCCGTGCGGCAGCGGGCACGCGGCTTCAACCAGTCGCTGCTGCTCGCGCGCGAACTGGCGGCGCATCTGCCCAACGGCGCACTGGACCAGCGGCTGCGCCGGATTCGGCCGACGCGCACCCAGAGCCACCTGCACGAGCCCGCCGCGCGCCGTGCTAATGTGCGCGGTGCGTTTGCCGCCACCGGCAGCGACTGGCGCGAGGCGCGTGTGCTGCTCATCGACGATGTGACGACGACGGGCGGAACCGTGCAGGAGTGTGCTCGCGCCCTGCGCCGCGCGGGCGCCGCCGAAGTGGACGTGCTCCTGGCGGCGGTATCGGTGCCGCCGGAACCGGCCCTCATGTAATCGCCCTTACAAAGACAAAGGCCGCAGCTCCGGACTGCGAAGCTACGGCCACACGCGGTGCGATGTTGATGCGTACGCTATTTGACGTCTGCCGTGAACGACCTCAAAAAGGCGCCCACCCCTTCGACGCGCCGCAGCCGAATGTTTTCGTATTCAAGCCGCTTCAGCTTATCGAAGGCTTCCAGACGGTCCGCCACGCGCGGCGGATGTACTCGATCGACAAC
>CAYMLC010000146.1:0-4258 GCA_964390765.1 uncultured Nitrospirales bacterium | reverse complement strand
AAAGTGTTCAACGGGGTGGTCCGTCTTTTCAGCGGGCTCAAACTCCACGATGTCAACTGCGGGCTTAAGGCCTATCGCCGGGAGGTTGTCGATACACTTACAATCTACGGCGAACTCCACCGGTTCATTCCAGTGCTCGCGGTGTTCAATGGATTCAAGGTGGATGAGATACCAGTGAACCACCGTCCCCGCCTCCACAAAGCCCGGGTTTGGCCCAGAATTCGCGGTAAATTCGAAGACAGCCACTTTCGTAACCTCCTGTTGAGCCCCTAGGTAATATAAGGGCTGGCAATAAGGTACAGGCCCAACAGGTACAGGCTTTGCCAGATGGCTGCGCGCCTTGCGTACTTTGAACTATATCGGGCGCGACCTTTCCTGTCAACACCCATTTGTATGCACCACCACAAAAACCACACACACCCTATTCCGCGGACGCGTGAAGTCGTTGCAGATTCACGAACAACACCGTACAATCCGCCGCACGCCGGGGATTTGGCTTGCGCATTCTACTGTCGGACCGGTGCATATTCGCGATCGGGCGGCATGACCCCCGCTAGCGAGAAGGAGTCCGGATGCCCATGATTGGTTGTGGTCGTTTGCGGCGCGTCGCGCGCATTTTGTTCCTTTTTGTAGCACTCGGGGCGGGGGCCGCACTGGCGCAGGAAGCCCCGGCACCCCAGGCCGACCCCGGCGAGCCCGCGCCCGCCGTGCCCGCGCCCGAGACTGAGGCGGACGCTGAATCGACGACGGTGGCCGAGCAGGCGACCGACACGACCGACAGCCTGCAGGATGGGCTGAATACCTTCTTCGGCACCATTGTCAGCTACATGTTCCCGGTGCTCTTCTATCCCGTTTTCGACCTGCCGCATCCGGCTTCCACCGAAGAGGCACCGCTCGACCCGGTAGCACTGCCACTGATTGTGGTGGTGCTGGCCGGAGGCGGCCTCTTCTTCACGTTCCGCTATGGCTTTGTGAATGTGCGGCTGTTCGGCCACGCGCTTGCCGTGGTGCGCGGACACTACGACGACCCCAACGACAAGGGCGAGGTGAGCCACTTCAAGGCGTTGACCTCGGCCCTGGCGGCGACTGTGGGCCTGGGCAACATTGCGGGCGTGGCGCTGGCGATAACGGCCGGCGGCCCGGGTGCGGTGTTCTGGATGTGGCTGACGGCGTTCTTCGGCATGAGCATGAAGTTCAGCTCGTGCACACTGGCGCAGCTGTACCGCCGCTTCAATGAAGACGGCCACGTGCTGGGCGGACCGATGGTCTACCTGAGCGAAGGCATCAAGCAGCGCGTGCCGGCGCTGGGCTTTGTGGGCATGATTTTCGGGCCGCTGTTCGCGGTGCTGACCGTATTTGCAGCCTTCGGCGGCGGCAACATGTTCCAGGCGAACCAGACCAACGCGGCGATCCAGGCGGCGCTGGGCATGGACAACAGCGCGTTCGGCCTGGGCGTGGGCGTCTTGCTGGCCGCGGCGGTGGGCGTCGTGATCATCGGGGGCATCCGCCGCATCGGCGATGTGACCGCCGCGCTCGTGCCGACGATGTGCCTCGGCTACTGCGTGATTTGTCTGTATATCGTGGTGGTGAATATAGGCGAAGTGCCCGCGCTGTTCGGCGCCATCTTCGCGCAGGCCTTTGCCCCCGAGGCGCTGTACGGTGGCTTCCTGGGCGTGCTGGTGCAGGGCATGCGGCGCGCCGCCTTCTCGAACGAGGCGGGCCTGGGCTCGGCGGCCATTGCCCACGCGGCCGCGCGCACACACGAGCCGGTGCGCGAAGGGCTGGTGGCGATGCTGGGTCCCTTCATCGACACGATCATTGTGTGCACCGTGACCGCGCTGGCGATCCTGATTACCGGCGCGCACGTGGGCGCCGATGGCCTGGAGGGTATCGCCACCACCTCGCGCGCCTTCGAGGCCGCCCACCCCATCTTCCAGTTGTTCCTGACGGTGGCCGTGGTGGTGTTTGCCTATTCGACCCTGCTGTCGTGGAGCTACTACGGCGAGCGTGCCATCGAGTACCTGTTCGGCAAGCGCGGCATCGGCCCCTATCGTACCGCCTATGTGATCGTGGCCATGTTCGCGCCGATTCTCTCGCTGGGTGCCGTGGTCGACTTCGCCGACATGATGCTGCTGAGCATGGCCTTCCCGAACATCCTGGGCATGCTGCTCTTGAGTGGCCAGGTGAAGGAACTGGTGGACGACTATGTGCGGCGGTTGAAATCGGGGGAGATGAAACCGCTGAAATAGCCGCGCCGGGTACGGCTGCCCGGGGCCTTAGCGGCGAGACCCTGTGCAGATGAGCGGCACGGTGCGTCTGCCGTAGGCCGTACGTGCACCGCACCATTTATAGGGCGGCACCCCGCTTGGTATAGTCGGGCAGGCCAGTCAGGAACAACCGCGAGGGTACCGCTCTGCAACGCCGCCGCCGACAGAACCGCTCCGCCACGACGCTGGCCGCCACCTTTCTCTTCGGCATCATCATCGGCGCGACGCTGACGTATACGGTGCTTTCGCTGGGCGGCGACGATACCGCACCGCCGGCGGCGACGGGAGACACCGAGGGCGAGACCGCGGTGGCCGCAGCCGAAGGCGAAGCAGCGGAGGGCGAGGCGGTTCCGCCACCGGCGCCGGAGCCAGACAATGCGGCCGACCTCGCCGGCTACTGGCCGGCGCGCCACCTCATCATCGGGTTGCCGCCGGGACCCCTGAGCGCCTCGACCCGCAATCTGCTGACGGCGTATCGGCCGGGCGGCGTACTGTTACGCGTCGAGAACGCGGGCTCGCAGCAGGCGGCGGCTACGTTTGCACGTGAAGTAAAGGTGGCGACGAGCCAGGAAAGCGGACCCGACGCCTTGCCGCTGGTGGTGGCGGCGCAGGAGGGCGGCGCGTACAACCCGCTGGGACTCGACTTTCAGCCGGCCGCCGCGGAAGTGGACGATGCCGAGGCGGCGCGCACGCTGGGCGAGCGCGTAGGCGAGGCGTGTGTGGCGGCGGGGGTGGGTGTACTTCTGGCGCCGGTACTGGACGTGTACGTTCCGGACACCAGCAGCTTCGACCTCGAGCGGCGCGCCTACAGCAACGTGAGCAGCGAGGTGGTGGAGCTGGGCCTGGCCTTTGCCAAGGGGGTCCAGTCGACAGGCGTACGCGCGGTGGCCAAGCATTTCCCGGGGTTGGGCACCGCGCTCGAAACGGTCGAGGGGCGCATCGTGCTGCCCGAACAGACCGTGGAAGAATTGGCGCGTATCGCGAGTCCGTTTGGCGTGGCCATCCGCGAGGGGGCGGTGTCGGGCCTGGTGATCAGCCACGCCGCCGCACCCAACCTCGAGAACGTGGACTGGGAAGGGCCCGCGGCACTGTCGCAGGTGATGGTCGACTGGTTCCTGCGCGAGCGTCAGGATTACCGCGATGTGCTGATTGCCGACGACGTGAGCGCACCGGGTCCGCTGGGCGGACTGGATGCGCCGGAGGCCGTGGTGCAGGCATTGGGTGCAGGGTGCGATGCGGTCATTCTGGCGGAGGCCACCCCCGCGTTGATGGAGGCCGTGTGCCAGGCGGTGCTCGATGCCGTGGATACGGGGCGGCTCGACGCGGAACGCCTGAGCGAGAGCAAGCTGCGGCTGGATGCGTGGCGCAATGCCCTGGCCGAGGTGGCGCCGTCGCTGCCGGCGGTGGAAGGTGCGGCACCGCCCGAGGGCGAAGGCGGCGCGGAAGGCGACCGCGCGCAGGACACCGAGGGCGAGGGCACGGCCGGTGTGACGGTGGTGGCGCCGGCGGAGAAGATGCCGGGCCTGGGCGAGGGCGCGCAGGAAGGTGAAGCGCCCGTGGCCGAGGTGCCGGCGGCGGAAGCGATGGACGACGCGTTGGCCGGCGACACGGCCGCCGAACCCGAGCCGGAACCGGAACCCGAGCCGGAACCGGAACCCGAACCGGAACCGGAACCTGAACCGGAACCCGCGCCGGCGGATGCGCCCGAAGCGGTGGACGCGGGTGGCGAGGCTGCCGCAGCGGGAGCGCTGGCGCCCGCGCCTCAGCCCGCTGGCACGCGCCTGGTGCAGCACCGCATCGAGCGGGGCGAGACGCTGCTGGCGATTGCCAACCGCTACGACGTGACGATGTCGCAGTTGCAGGCGTGGAATGCGCTGGCAGAGCCGGACGATATCAAGTGGGGCACGACGCTGCGGGTGTACGTGCCGGAAGACACCCCACTGCCCGAGGGCGAATAGGCCGGCCTTCAGCGTCCGGGAATGCGCCCGTAC
>CAYMLC010000145.1:4266-7907 GCA_964390765.1 uncultured Nitrospirales bacterium | reverse complement strand
GAAGTCCACGGGCACCGCGCCGCAATCGGTGTAGGCCCAGCGACGCAGCGAGGTATCGTCGTCCGCGATATCTTCGAACGCCTCCTCGAGCGGAGTGGCGTCGCAGCCATTGCGGGCCGCCATGAGCGCGGCGCTGTCGGGAGCCGAGATGACCGCGCCAAGCCCACGATCTGAGAAGCCCACCGGGCCGCCTTGGAAGGGTACGATGGGGTCATCGGTGCCGTTGAATATGATGGCGGGCACGGGACCGGCGGCCCCGCAGGATTCGGCGACGAAAACGGGGACATTGGCGATGACGGGGGCCATGCCCGCGATACGTTCGGCCCGCTCGCATGAGAAGCGGTAGGTCATCATGCCGCCGTTGGAGGCACCGGTCATGAAGACGCGTGCGGGATCAGCCCCGTGGCTCTCGATGAGGGCATCGATCAGCGCCTCCAGAAAACCCACGTCATCAACTTGGTTCACGCGGGTGTCGGTAGCATCGGCAAGGCGGCCGTCGTTCCATTGGTTGTCAATGCCTTCCGGGTACGCCACAAGCCACCCCGCCTCGTCGGCCAAGTGTTCGAAGGGGAAGGTGTTGGCGGCGGATTCGGCGTTGCCCAAGCCGCCGTGAAGCACGATGACAAGCGGCGTAGGCGTCGCGGGGTCGTGGCCGGGGGGCACACGCAACACGTAGGTGCGTGCAAGTCCGTCGTGCGTCAGGGTCGACCGGGGAGGGCCGGAGCAGCCTGTCAGCAACAGGACGCCACCCAGCAGTGCCGCCAGGATAATTGATTGGGATTGCATCACGTCTCCTTTTCGGGTAAGCAGGAAGTCCCTACCTCGGAACCTGCTTCCGTTTCCATGAGTAGGGGACGGCGGCCCCGTGATGGTTACAGCCCCAATGAAGTAGGCCCATGGCAGCGTGCTCCCGGGCTGGCGGCAGGGATTCGGAGGCAAGCCGGCGGCGGTAAGGGAATGTGGCCCATTGTCGAGACCAGACGAATACGTACGTGTCGCGGGGTGCGCGATACTCTAGGGCATTGCCCAGAACCCGAGCATGACCCCCGATCAGGTCAATACGCGGCGCACGCTCCAGCATCATCAGCGAGGTGAGGAGCAGCCCATGAACACAAGGTCACCAGCAAGTCCCCCGGCGGAGGAATTGGTTGTAGAAGAAAGTGCCGGAGGCGGTGTCCGCAATGTTTCGTAGTCTGTTCCTGAATCTTCCGTCGGGGCCGCAGCCGTTTCGAGTCACACCCATATCGGACAGTCCTCCCAATCGCGGGGGAATCCCATCGATGCGATGGGAACGTCGGGGTACTCGTCCAGCAGCTCACGGAGGCGTTGCGGCCACCGGCTCTGCGGCGCGATGTCGTTCATGAGATACTTGAGCACGGTGAGGATGGCGAAGACACGGTCGTCGCTGAAAGAGACCGGCGTGTGCCATTCCGGATGCTTGCGTCCGCGAGGAATCTTGGGGCGCACGCCCAGCACGCGATTCCACAGCCGGGCGTGATGCGCGCAGGTGTTCCGTGTGCGTACAGCGCCCGGATCCAGGATTCGAGGACCCCCGGGGCGACACGGTAGCGCGCCGCCACGGCGCTCCGGATGTGTGGCTCGACCGCGCGGTAGAGGGTCAACGTGGCACCTAGCGACATGATTTCGGCGGCGGACCAGATGGGCAGGCGGCTGTGATGACTGCCGTACTTGGACCGGAAGTGTTGGACGAAGACCTCGGAGCTACGTTTTGTCTCGGCACTGATCTGGCTCAGAAACCCCCGGTGCTGCTGCCCGGTCAAGCCGGGCATCGTCGCCGCGGTCTCGTAGCCGAAGGCGCCATGCCGGTGGGCGTGCTCGTACACCAACTGGCTGCGGAGGGCGATCTCGACCCGCTCGATGGGGTCCATGATGAGCAGGCGGAAGCGCCGGTCGAAGGTGTAGCGCCGCCACACCACATCGAGGCTGGTACCGGGTTGGAAGTCGTCGCTTCCCGGCTGCCGGAAGGGGTACAGGTACCCGGTCAGCCGGTAGTAGCTCACGGCGGCGAGGCGCTTCTCAAGCGTGGCTGGATCGGCGTTGAGGCCGCGTGACAACAGGCGGGCCGCCTGGTCGGCATAGGTGAGCGGGGGCTTGCTATACCGCATAGTGCCCCCGAGAAAAAAGAAAGGCCCGCCGTATTGAGCATGTCGCGCAAATGCACTCCAGAGGCCCGGCGAGCCTGCTGACACTAATATATCGCATGTTGTTGCATTGCGCAAGTTTCCCAACCCAGCCGCCGGGCGGCGTAGTGCGTTGACGAGCGCGCGACCATAGAGCCGCTACGGTGATCTCACTCGCGAAGCAGCCGGCCGGGATTGTGAACTCGGGAATGAGCACTAGGGTTCCTGACGTGGATTCTACAACACCGGGCAGGGTGGTATTCACGACAAGCCCAACGCCTGCAGGTGCTTCGCCATCACTGCGCGCTTCTCTGCGAACTTCGCTTCCAACTCGTTGATCTCATCCTCTTCCTCGAAGGTGTCCACGTAGCGGGGGATGTTGAGGTTGAAGTCGTTCTCGGCGAACTCGGCGAAGGTGGTGCATTAGGCGTACTTCTCCACGGTCTCGCAGGCACGGTGCGTGCCGACGATCTGGTCGAGGTCTTCCTCACGCAAGACGTTGCGGTTCTTGCGGCCCTCGTACTCGCGGCTGGCGTCGACGAAGAGCACCTCTTGCGTGGTGCGCCATCGGTCGAAGCCACGGATGGCCGTCAGGCTGCCGGTGCCGAAGAAGGGGTTGGCGGGCAGGCCGATGACGGCGTCGAGCAGGTTCTCCTCGATGAGCGCCTTGCGGATTTTGGTGTCTTAGGGTGTCTTAGGGACAGACTACGAAACTGTTGATGTCTTGCTGCGCCTCTGCGAGCCCAGCCGCATGAGTCGTGCAGTGCAAAGCATCGTGGCACTGTGGCCGCGCCGAGTGACGCAGCGGGCAAACCGCCGCGCGGATGGGTTTCTCGACGACGGGGATAGACAGGCCTGGCTCCACGCGCCCTTCGAAAACGAACAGGAATACAACACCGTCCTCCGCCGCCAGACCCGCACAGACCGCCCCTGCGGCGCCCCCGGCTTCACCCAAAAAATCAAGAAACGCACCGGTCGAACGCTGCGCCCCAAACGCCGCGGCCCCAAACCGGGAACCAACTACCAGTACCGAGAAGTTTTGTACTATGTCCCTTATCTGTCCTCTCTGGGCAATTACCTGTACTGCCTGTTATCCACAGCGTACGAGCGGGGGCGGGAGTCGTCAAGCGCTACTCTGCGACGCTGCGCCGCACGGCGACGGGGCGGCCGCCGCCGTCGATGGCGACGAAGGTGGCCTGGGTGTTGAAGACGACGTGTTCGCCGACGCGGCCTTCGAGGTCGAAGGTGAGTGAGGTGCGGCCGATGCGGGGGTTGCGTGCGTAGAATTCGACGAGGTCGCCTTCGCGCACGGGATAGCGGAACAGTACTTCGCCGTATTTGAGGGTGACGGTGCGCTGGCCGCCGGTATAGCGGTGGGCGTAGATGCCGGCGGCCTCGTCCATCCAGGACAGCATGACGCCGCCGAAGAGGTTGCCGCCGATGCCGATGTCTTTGGTCATACAGAGGTAGGCGGAGACGGGCGCTTCATCGGCCATGGCG
>CAYMLC010000145.1:0-4256 GCA_964390765.1 uncultured Nitrospirales bacterium | reverse complement strand
TTACTCCTGTGGCGCGGGGGGCGTGGGGGGGCGGCGCGCTTGGGTTCAGGGGGTGGCGGGGGTGTCTTCGGCGGGCAGTTCGACCGCGGCGCCGGCGGCGCTCCCGTCGGCAGCGGGCCGCACATCCATGAGGCTGAAGGTCATGGTGGCTTCGGCGGCCACGGCGCCGTCGACTTCGGCGACGGCCTTGACGCGGCAGGCGTTGGCGCGGCAGTGCAGGGTGTGCGCCTGAATCACGAGCTGGTCGCCGGGCACGACGGTGCGGCGGAACTTGGCCTTCTCGACGCCCATGAAGTAGGCCATCTTGCCCTCATTCGCGCTGCCGTCGCCGAAGCACAGCACACTGCTGACCTGGGCCATGGCCTCGATGATGAGGACGCCGGGCATCACGGGGATGTCGGGCCAGTGGCCCTGGAAGAAGGGCTCGTTCACGGTGACATTCTTGATGCCGGTCACGCGGTCGAAGGGCTTGAATGAGAGGATGCGGTCGACCAGCAGGAAGGGGTAGCGGTGCGGCAGCACCTTCATGATCTGGTTGACGTCGAGTGCGGCCCGTTGTGCGGTGGTCTCGGGCACGGGCAGGTGGGTGCCGTTGCCGTTGCCGTGGTGGTGGCCGTTTGCGTACATCTTGCGAATCTGGCGCGAGAACATGACGTTTTTTTCGTGGCCGCATTTGACGCCCACCACGTGGCCGCGCACGGGCCGGCCAAGCAGGTACATGTCGCCCAGCAGGTCGAGGATCTTGTGGCGCACGAACTCGTCGGGGAAGCGCAGGTCTTCGTTCAGGATGGCGTCGTCGCCAATGACGACGGCGCTCTCGAGGCTGCCGCCACGGATGAGCCCGGCGTCTTGGAGCATGCGCACTTCGCGCAGGAAGCAGAAGGTGCGGGCGGGCGCGATCTGCTCGCGGAAGCTTTGCTCGTTGATGGTGAAGGTGGCGTATTGCGTGCCGATGGCCATGTGGTCGTAGGCGATGGTGAGGGTGACGCGCAGCTCTTCGGCTGGCAGTACGCTCAGGGTCACATCGTCTTGCCGGTAATAGACGGGCCGATCGATTTCGATGTATTCGCGCGGCTGGTCCTGCTCGACGGTGCCGGCCTTCAAGAGCGTGGTCAGCACGGGCATGGCGCTGCCGTCGCCATTGGGAATCTCTTCGGCGTCCATCTCGACGATGAGGTTGTCGATGCCCAGCCCGACCATGGCCGCGAGCGCGTGCTCTACGGTGTGCACCTTGGCCTCGCCGATGCCCAGCGTGGTGCCGCGCGACACGTCGACCACGAGGTCGACATCGGCCGGGATGGTGGGCTGCCCCGGCAGGTCGACCCGCTTGAACAGGATGCCGGTGTCGGGCGGCGCGGGCTTGAAGGTTACGGTGGTCAGGCTGCCGGTGTGCAGGCCGATCCCGGAAAAGCTCACGGTGTTGGCGATCGTCTTCTGATTGGCCATAGACGGGGTTCGTCTCCTTAGCCGGAAAGGCTGGCACTCCGGCGGCTGGTCGCTCTGGCAAGGGTTAAGTGTAACGCCTGCTTAACAAAATCGCAGCTTTTTTTCGGCTGCGGGCGTGGGGTCAGGGGGCGGATTCACCCGGTGGCGCCAGCGCATCGAGGCGTCGCTCGAGTTCGCGCAGCCGCTTTGCATACTCGGGCAGGCGCGTCTGCGCTACCATCACGCGGCGCTGCTGTTCGTGGTCGAGTATGGGAAAGCCCGAAACCGTGGCGCCCGCCGGAATGGAGCGCTGCACGCCAGCGCGCGCGCCCACGGTCACGCGGTCGCCGATGGTGATGTGGCCATTGACGCCGGCGTAGGCACCGATGCGCACGTGTTTGCCGATGACCGCGCTGCCCGCAATGCCGACCTTGCCCGCGATGACGGTGTGGTCGCCGATGACGACGTTGTGGCCAATCTGCACGAGGTTATCGATCTTGACCCCGTTGCCGATGCGCGTCTCGCCGAAGGTGGCGCGGTCGATGCAGGTACCGCTGCCGATTTCGCAGTCGTCGCCGATGATGACGCGGCCGACCTGGGGAATCTTCAGCCAGCGTCCGTCGGTCTCGGTGAAGCCGAAGCCATCGCTGCCGATGGTGCAATTGGCGTGGATGATGCACCGCGCGCCGATGCGGGTGCCTTCGCGCACGACGGCGTTGGGAAAGAGCACGCAGCCTTCGCCGAGGTGCACATCGCGCCCGATGTAGACGCCGGGGTGGCACACGGTTCCGGGCCCGAGGTGCGCTCCGTCGGCCACATAGACGTGTGCGCCCAGCGCCGCGCGCTCGCCCAGTTCGGCGTGCGGCTCGACCACCGCTGTGGGGTGGATGCCGTCGATGGGGGCGCGCTGCTCGAAGGCGAAGTGGTGCAGCAGCCGGGCGAAGGCCTGGTCGGGCGATGCGACGACAATCTGGCTGAGGGCCACGCCGGGCTCGGGCTGGGGCAAGAGCACGGCGCCGGCGCGGGTGTTGCGCAACGCGTCGCGATAGCGGCCATCGCGCATGAAGCTGAGTTCGCTGGGGCCGGCTTCGCCGAGGCCGTTGAGCCCGGTGATCTTGCGGTTCGGGTCGCCGTGGACGGTACCGCCCACGAGCGCCGCGATGTCGGCTACGGTGAGTAGCATGGCGCGCTCCTGGCGGAAAGACCGTGCTTGAGAGGGCGCGGAAACACCGCTCTCGGCGGTACGTTTCCGGAGCTTACACGTTTGCCGGGTTTACTTGCTCAGTTCCGTCTCGACGCGCGAGGTCAGATCGATCGTGGTGGCGCGGTACAGCACACCGGTGCGCGGTGCGCCTTCGCGGTTGGCATTCAGGATGAGGTGATAGCCTTCGCGGGCGCCCACGGTATTGATGGCCTCGCGGATGTCCGTCAGGCATTCCTGGATCAGCGCCTTCTCGCGCTCGTCCAGTTCTTCCTGATAGTCCTCCCACTGTTCCTGCCAGTCGCGTTCATCGTCGCGGATTTCGTCGCGCATGGCATCGTCTGCATCGCTGCCGCGGAAGCCGTCTTCCGTTATCAGGCGCTCGTTGTAGCGCTCGGCGCGCGCGCGAATCTGGTCGCGAATGGCGTCCAGCTCTTGTTGCTTTTGATTCTTGTCCGCTTCCAGCTGTTCATACCGCGAGGTGAACTTGTCGTATTCGTCGAGCAGCGCCTCGAAGTCGACCGTGCCAATCTTGAAGCCATTGGTCGTTGCGGCCGCGTCGCTGTCTTGTGCCTCGGTGATGCCCGTCAGCACGAATGCGGTGACCGCCACGGTAAAGAGTGCGCCTACGAGAATGGAGATGCGTTGATTCACAATTCGTCTTCCTTATCCACTGGGGGAATGAACCCGCCGTGCGTGCTAGCTGCCCTGGCAGCCCGGGATTATAGCAACCCCCGGGGTCCAATCGAAAGAAGCGGGGTGGCGCGGGCTAGAAACGGAAGCCCGTTGTCAGGTGCAATCGGCCGCTGCTTTGGTCTTCGTCCGCGTTGAGGGGGATGCCATAGTCCACGCGCATGGGGCCGAGCTGCGGCACATCCACGCCAAAGCCGATGCCGACCGACACCTTGTAGCCATCCAGCCCGAAGTCGCCCGGCTCTTCCCAGACACCACCGCCGTCGACGAAGCCGTACAGGCGGACCAGGTCGCGGTACTTATACTTCAGCTCGGCGTTCTGCACGAGACGCATTTCGCCGCCGATGCGGAAATCTTCGCCGAAGAACAGCCCTTCGCGCACGGTGGGGCCTATGTCGCGCTGGTCAAAGCCGCGCACAGTCGTGGTGCCGCCGGCGTACAGGCGCGCATTGAGCGGCACATCCTTGCTGTCGCCATAGGGCAGCACAAGGCCTTCACGCGTACGGAAGGAGAGGATGAAGTTGCGGTCTTCGTCGAGCGGGCGGAACCACTGCGAGTCGTGCTGAACGCGCCACCAGTTGAAGTCGCCGCCGAGGCCGGCGAGCGTGGTCTCGATTTCGTGGCGCGATCCGGTCGACGTATCGAAACGGCGGTCGCGCGAATCGCGCACGATGTTCCACGAGACGGCCACGGTGGTGCCGTCTTCGCCGAGGCTGCGCAGGCGCGGGTTCAGGAGAAACGAAAGCGGCAGGTCGGTGACTTCCACATCGGCGTAGCGCGCGCCCCAGCCGCTGCTGAGGAAGGGTGAGATGCGCTTATTGAAGCGCACCTGCACGCCGGTCTGGCGCTCTTCATAGTCGGCGCCGCCGCGCACGCGGTAGCTTTCGTTGAAGAGGTCGATACCGGCCGAGAGCGGATAGCCGAGGAATTCGGGGTT
>CAYMLC010000144.1:0-7958 GCA_964390765.1 uncultured Nitrospirales bacterium | reverse complement strand
GTGAGTAAGTCGGTCAGCGCGACGGCCATCGAGCGGCGGTACGCGTCGTCGCTGAGCGAGGCCACGCACATGCGCTCGACCGCGACCAGCGGCGCGCGGCTCTCGCCGAACTGCCAGGTGCGCACGGCGGCCAGAGCGGCCGCTTCGTCTTCTGCCAGCGGCGCCGGCGGTGGCAACGGCGGTGCCAGGGTGGCGCAGCCGCTCGCCAGGAGCAGCAGTACGAGCACGGGAGCCAGGCGGTTCAACGGCAGGGCAGGCGTGGGCATGGCGCGTGTCTTTCCTAAACCAGGGCTTCGAGGGTCCAGGGCGTGCGCATCGCGCGCTTGAGCAGGCGCGTGGCGATGGGGTCGTCTTCGAATACTTCGCGGTATGGGTCCCAGCGCACGGGGCGCTGCAATTGCATGGCGATGTTGCCCAGGTGCGCAATCGTAATGGCGCGGTGCGCGGGGCCAATCGGCGCCACCGTCTGCTCGCGCGAGCGCACGCAATCGATGAAGTTCCGCGCGTGGTTCATGCTGCGGTACAGCTGCGTGGCAAAGTCCTTGCGCGGAATGTCGAGCAGGTGCGCGGGGTCGGCCTTGATGTCGCCGCGGCTGACGTGCAGCGTGCCCTCGTCGCCGATGAAGCGCGTACCCATCGGATAGCTGTTCGACACGTTCATCACGAAGCCATCGGGCGCGAGCGCACTGGCGCCGGATGCATAGGTGCATTCGAGGCGATAGTCGACCGCGGCGTCCCACAAGCCCTCGACGGGGAAGGCGCCTTCACCGCGCACCTCGACCGGGCCGGTGTCTTCGGTGCCCATGCCCCAGTTTGCAATGTCGCAGTGGTGCGCGGCCCAGTCGGTCAACTGCCCGCCCGAGTAGTCCATGATCCAGCGGAAATTCCAGTGGCAGCGTTTCTCGGTATAGGGCTCGGCGGGCGCGGGACCCAGCCACAAGTCGTAGTCGAAACCTTCGGGTATGGGCATTGGGGGTTGCGGTTCGCAGGTCTCGCCCGTCGGCAGGCCCACTTCGACTGTGTGAATGCTGCCCAGGTAGCCATTGCGCACGAGCTCGGCGGCCTGCAGGAAATGGGGGCGGCTGCGTTGCCAACTGCCCGTCTGCCACACCACGCCGCTGCGCTCGACCGCCTCTACCATCAACCGCCCCTCATAGATGGTGCGGGCCAGGGGTTTCTCGGCGTACATGTCGAACTTGCGGTTGGCCGCCATCAACACCGGAATCGCATGCCAGTGATCGGGCAGGGCGATGCTCAGCGTGTCGATGTCATTGCGGATCAGAATCTCGCGGAAGTCGTTGTAGTCTGCGCAGTCCTGCGTGCCGTAGGCGTCGTTCACCTTGTCGCGCGCGGCCTCGCGCCGTGGCCGGTCGACATCGCACACGGCCACCACCTGCACATCGCGGAAGCGCAGGAAGCCTTCCATATTGCCGGTGCCCTGACTGCCCGTGCCGATGCACGCCATCGTCAGCCGTTCGCTCGGTGCGGTGTGCCCCTCCAGACCCAGCGCGCGTGCCGGCACAATCGCCGGAAACGCGACCGCGCCCGCCGTGGCCGCAGCCGTGCGCCGCAGAAAATCGCGGCGGCTCGTAGGTGTGCCCTTACCCGAATGCATAGCGGTGGCCTCGCTGCCCGGCGCGGCCCCAGCCGCCGCGCACCGCCCCAACATTAGCGGATTGTGAGCAGGCCGGCAAGGGGCCGGTGCCGTCCCCTTGCTTCGCGCGGCTAGCGCAAGGGCGGGCCCAAGTAGCCCATGGCCTCGAGCTCGGCCACCAGTTCAGGGTCCATAATCACGCGGTCGGGTTCCGCCTGGCGCGCGGGGTGTTCGGCGCACGCTTCGTGAAAGCGCATGATCATGGCGCGCATACGCTCGGCGCGCTGGGGTTCTTCTTCGGTAAGATTGTTCTGCTAGAGCGGATCGTCGGCAATGTTGTACAGCGCGTGGGTGCCGCTGCGCCGCTCGTAGATGTAGCGCCAATCGCCCTCGACCACAGCGGTGAAGTCTACCGGCGCATCGCGCATGAAGGTGCCCGCCTCGGTGAAGACGGGCTGCACCTCGAGCCCGGGCGCCAGCAGGCTGCGGCCCTGGTTTGGCGGCACGTCCAGGCCGACCGCTTCGCAGATGGTTGGCAGCACATCTACACCGGATACGGGGGTCGATACCTTGCGGTGTCCAATCGCGGGCACATAGATGACCATCGGCACGCGCGATACTTCACTGAACGCGGTCTGCCCGTGGTTCACGGCGCCGTGTTCCCAGAACTCTTCACCGTGGTCGCCGGCCACGACGACGATGGTGTTGGGCGCATTGGCCTCGACCCATGCCAGCAGGCGGCCGAGTTCGCGGTCGGCCTCGAAGGTTTCGGCATCGTAGAGCTGGCGCGCATAGGCACGGGCGTTCGGGCGCAGCGCAGGCGTCTGGCGCTCGGTGCGCAGACCCAAGCGCAGGTAGGCCAGATCCAGCGTCAGCTGCACGTGGCTTTCCTTGATGAACTGTTCGACCGCGCGCGATACGCCGGGGGGGCGGCGGCGCATGGGCTCGGGCGCGGTCGTGGGTACATAGGGGTCGTGCGGGTCGAAGTAGTGAAGGTAGAGAAAGAAGGGCTCGCCGTCATCCTGCATAAAGTCGAGTGCGGTGTCGGTCGCGTCGATGGCGTCGGCGCGAAACGGATACTCAGCGTGGTCGTAGTGCGCCTCGAAGCCCCAGCGCGGCTGCAGGTTGGTGTTGGTCTGAATCATGCCGGTGCGATAGCCCGCCTTCTGCAACACGCCGGTCAGCGTGGGCATGCTCTCGGGCAGCACGTCTACAGCCACCGTCGGGTCGTCGGCCAGCGGGTTGTCGGGCTTGAACAATTCCGAGAAGCGCACCTTGTGCACGCTGGGGTATAGGCCCGTCAGAAACGAGACCACCGATGGCTTGGTCCACGACTCCGTGACCCAGGCCGACTCAAAGTGCATGCCGCGTTCGGCCAGCGCCTGCAGGTTCGGCATGATGGGCTGGCCGGCCAACTCGCGATCGAACTGGTCGAAGCGCAGTGCCTCGACCAGCACCAGCAAGACGTTGGGCCGGTCGCCCGCGCCCGCTTCGTCCGCGGTGGCCAGTTCGGCATAGGCCTGGGGCGCGCTGGCCAGCAGCACAACGATTAGCGCGCGCAACACGTGCGGCATGATGCGTTCTCCTCCGGTGGGGAGCCCGATACCCGGCGGCGGCGCCGGGCGGCGAAGTGTAGGCCAGCGCGCGCGCGGGCGCAACCGTGGCGCGCCGGATAGCACAACGCTCGGCGGTGCCCCGCAGTTTACACGAGGGCGTGCATCACCGCGCCGCTGGGCAGCTTGGGGAAGAAGTAGGTCGCCTTTTGCGGCATGGCAGCCCCGGCCTCGGCCACAGCGCGAATCTGGTCGGGGTGTGCCGCACGCAGCAGGAAGCCCAGGCCCTGGCCACTGTGTGCGGCCTGCAGGACCTGTTCGGCGTCGCGCTCGTAGGTGTGCTGCGCGTCGTCGGGCAGGCCCAGCAGCTTCTCGAGAATGCCGCCGTGCAGCACGGCTACGTCGAGGGCGCGCCAGGCCTCGGGCTGTTCTTCGCCCAAGAGCGCGGTGCGCTTGTCTTCGCGCAGGCGCAACAGGTAGTCGCCCTTGCCGGCGAGCGCCATACCCAGCACGCAGCCGGGGTCGGCGTCGCGCACACGTTCGGTCAGGCCCTGGGGCACCTTCACCACACGGAAGTGCTCTTCCAGGCCGCTGATAAAGTTTTCCGAGTTGAACTCGGCTGGCGGCTGTACCAGGCGGTGCGGCGGATAGATGAGCAGGCCGGGGTCTTCAAACGCGACCAGGCCCATCAGCACGTGGTTCACGCTGTGGCCATCGTGTCCGGCGGCGCGCTGCGCATCGCGATAGGCAATCGCCGTCTGGAAGCGGTGGTGCCCATCGGCGATGTAGAGCTTGCGTTCGCGGAAGAACGCCTCGACCGACGGGTCGGCCGCCACGCGCCACATTTCCTGGCGGGTGCCGTCCAGTGTCGTTGCGTTCAGGTCGGGGTCGCGAAGGTCCGCTTGCGCGAGAAAGCCGGCCAGTTCGCCCTGTTCGTCGCTGTAGAGCGAGAAGATGGGGCCGAGGTTGGCCTGGGTGGCGCCGGTCAATTGCAGCCGGTCTTCCACGGGCTTGGCGAAGGTGCGTTCGTGCCCCAGCACGATACGCTCGCCCGCTTCGGGCAGGCGCACCGCCGCGAAGAACGCCGTGCGCCGGCGCGCGTTTCCTTCGGCATCGGTAAAGTGCTGGCGCAAAATGTAGTAGCCGGGCTCCGGGTCGCGCACCACGGTGCCGTCTTCCTGCCACGCGCGCCAGGCCTGTGCCGCCGCTTCATAGGGTGACGCGCCGTTGCGGCTCTCGGGCAGCAGGACGTGCACCAGATTGTAGGGGCTGAGCCCGGCGAGGTGGGTGCGGTCTTCTGCCTTGATTACGTCGTAGGGCGGCGTGATCACGTGGTCAAGATTGCCCACCTTGTCTTCGTTGTAACGCAACCCCTCAAACGGCGTGACGTGTAGCATTGCGTTTCCTCCTCGATAAACGGCTGGCGGTTGTGGGCGCATGGGCCCATCGCGCAAGATGACGGCGCGCGGGAATCCCTCCGCGCTGGGCTGGCCAGGGGTGGCCGCGGCGATACATCGGCCACTTGCCGAAAGAACAACCAGAGATAAAACAAACCTGCCCAGCAGGCCCAGAGAATGCGCAAAGAATATTCAGTAATGGTTAGGGTGCGTCAAGTCCTGGCGCTCGCCTGGGTGCCGGGGCTGGCCGCCTTTGCCCTGTGGTGGAACCTGTTCCCGCCCAGCGCCGCGTCGGTCGAAGCATACTACAGCCGGGGCATCTATCGCCTGTGGGCTGCGCTGGTCACCCCGATTACGGAAGCCTTGCCGTTCAGTGTGGCCCTGGTGCTGCTGATTGGCCTGCTCGTGGGCGGCCCCGTTGCGCTCGCGTGGGCGTGGTGGCGCGAGACCCGGCGCGGCTTGCCGCGGTGGCGGCGCGGTGTGCGGGTGTTCTGGCGTATCGGGGTGACCGCGCTGGTCCTTTACGTCTGGTTTGTGGTGCTGTGGGGCGCGGGCTATGCGCGGCCCCCGGCCGAGGTGCGGCTGGCGCTCGACCCGGCGCAACTGTCGGTCGAAGAGCGCACCACGCTGCAGGCGCGGCTGTTGCGCACCATCGAAGCGAATGCGCCGGCGCCCGGCGAGCGCGATGTCGACGGTGCGATTGCCGCCATTGCGGAGGCCATGGTGCCTGTGGTCGAGGCATGGGACGGCCGGCCCATCCGGCTGCCGCGCCGCGTGAAGGCCACGCCGCCGGGCTTTCTGCTCATCCAGGCCAGCGGTGGTGTGTGTTCGCCTTTTACACTCGAGCCGCACGTCGACGGGGCCTACCCGCCCACGGTCTTCGTGTATGTGGCGGCGCACGAGCTGGGCCATGTCGCCGGCTTCAATGCCGAGGCCGAGGCGACGCTGGCCGGCTTTGTGGCGGGCTTGCGTGCCGAACACCCGTACGCCCGCTACGCCGTGGCGCTCGATGCCTATCTCGATGTGGTGCGTGCCTTGCCGATGCCGGCGCAGCAGCGCGCCCTGGCCGACCTGCCCCAGCCCGCCAAGGATGACCTGGCCGCCGCGCGCAAGGTGCGCGACCGCTACCGGAACCGTACGGTGCAGGCCACGCAGCGGCGCGTCTACAACCAATACCTGAAGGCGCAGGGGATCGAGGAAGGTGTCGCCAACTATGCGCGGGGCATCCGCCTGTTTGCGCAGGTCTGGCGCGACGGCGTGATTGACCTGCCTGGACTCGAACCCGCCCCGGCCATAAATCAAAACTAGCACGGCCGCGAGGCGCAACTGGCCGGCCACGCGTGGATGCGGCGGCTGCAGCGTCAACCGCCGCCGACCGTGGGTGGTGGCAGCAGCGGCCGCGGCGGTGCGACTTCGAGGGTGCGCGTCTCGGGTGTCAGCATCGCCACGGCGCCATTGGTCAGGTGTTCGAAGGTCGCGGTGCGCCGCACGTGCCAGCGATGCTCGTGGCCCCAGTGCGCCGCGCGGAACTCGGCCGACCACGTGGCGCGGTAGCGCGGTGCATCCATCGCGATGGCTTCGACGTGCAACGCCGCGATGCTTACCAGTTCGCCACGTTGTGCGCCGTGTGCCGGCACCAGGGCGTCGCGCTGCAACACGGCGCCCTCGGCATTCGGCGGCAGGGTGTCGCCCGCGCCGTACAGCGCTGTCAGCCGTGCGCGCAACGCGGCCTGGGCGCCCAGAGGCGGCAGGGTATCGGCGTCTTTTGTGCGTGGCATCTCGATCCGCAGGCGCGTATCGCGCCGGGTAAACCAGTGCATCAGGGGCGGCGCCGCGCCGCGCAGCACGCTGGTCATGAGGGCCGGCGTGCGGTAGGCGAACAGGTCCCACCGCACCTGCACGTCCGTGGCTTCGGCGGGTACTCTATAGTCGAGGCTGGCCGCTACGCGCGCCACATCGGCCGGTAGCGCACGCGCGTGCGCCGGCCTGCCGAAATCGTGTGTGTCCAGCCCATGCATCGCGACGGCAATGGCGGCGGGTTCCACCGCGCTGCCGTCTACAATCAGCGTGGGTTCTTCGGCAAACAACGCCCGCACCTCCGCCGCGGCAGCCTGCTGTTCCGCCAACGTAATGCGCGTGGGGTCGGCCAGTTCCAGCTCGGTCCACCAGGCCACATCGTAGAGCGGCAGCAGCAATTCGTGCCGCACCCGGCCAGGCGCCACCGTAACGAACGAGTGCGGCGCCATCGGATTGCGGATGCCCAGCGTGCGCGTGTGGTCGGCGGCCAGCCACGCGTTCTGTGCTTCCTCGTTCGCGCCGAGGGGAAAGGGCGGGCGCGACCAGTCGATGGGCACGGCGAAGGGTTCGCTGTGCACGAGGGTCGTACTCACGCCCAGCGGCTCGCCCCTGCGCCACAACTGCACGGCCATGTTTGCGGGCATCAGCGCATCGCGCCCGCCGAAGATTTGCAGCAGCACGAGGTGCGCAGGCGGCGCCGCAAAGTCGAAGCGCATGGTGTAGGTCACGGTGTAGGCCATGAGGTAGGCCACGTGGAAGCCTTCTTCCGGCGCTTCATAGTCCAGCCGCACATCCGTGACTTCGCTGGGGTAGGCGTTGCCGTGCCCGTCGCGCAGCCGGAAGCCGGCCCGCAAAAAGTCTGTGTGCCGGTGCGCCGCTTCGAGCAGGACATCGGCCGCCACGTAGCCATCGTCGCTGACGGGGAGCCCCTGGTAAAGGTAGAGGTCTTCGAGCATGATAGCGACCCGCGCATCGGCGTGCGTGGGGTACACGTCGACCACAGCTTCGCTCAGGGAAAAGGGATGTGCGCCCGCGGCGGCGGCGCAGCCCACGGCAAGCAGCGCGGCGAAGTACTTCATAGGCCCGAAGGTAGCGTCTAGCGGGCGGCTTGTGCCAGTGCGCGGACTCTTTCTATGCTGTGTGATGTTTTGTGGCACGTTGTCACAACCACATGATGGAGCGCATGTTATGCATTTGACGCTACGCACGCGGGTCCTGGCCTGGTTCTGTGCCGTGCTGCTGGCCGCGCCAGCACTGGCCCAGGAAGAGGGCGGCGACAAGAAGCCAGAAGAGAAGCCCGAGTTTCCGCCGATCAAGGAAGTCGTGAAAGACGGCCAGAAGATCGACGGGTACCTCACGCTGTACCAGACGGACGAGGCGCTGTACGCGGCCATTCCCGGCGGCATGCTCGAGAAGCCCTTCATGCTGAGTGCCAGCATCGCGCGCGGCATTTCGCAGGGGCGGCTGGTGGCGGGCATGACCTTTGGCCAGTCCATGTACTACTGGCAGCGTGCAGACAAGCGCATGTTTCTGGTCGAGAAAAACGTGCGCCATACCGCGCGCAGCGGCGACCCCATTAACCAGGCCGTGCAGGAAGGTTTCGGCGCCAGCATTGTG
>CAYMLC010000143.1:5987-7970 GCA_964390765.1 uncultured Nitrospirales bacterium | reverse complement strand
GAGAGCGGCCGTTTTGCCAAGGAAGTCTGCCCGGTCGATACACCCGATGGTGAGACCATCGAGCGCGACAACATCGTGCGGCCCGATACCAGCGTCGAGAAGCTGGGCAAGCTGCGCGCGGCATTTGCCGAAGGCGGCACCCTGACCGCCGGCAACTCGAGCGCGCTGACCGATGGCGCCGCCGCGCTGCTGCTGATGAGCGAGGAGAAGGCGCACGCGCTGGGTCTCACGCCCCTGGCCGCATTCCGTTCCTGGAGCTACGACGCCGTCGACCCGGCGGACCAATTGCTGATCGGCCCGGCCATCAGCATGCCGCGCGCGCTCGAACGGGCGGGCATGAGCCTGGCCGATGTGGGCCTGGTCGATATTCACGAGGCCTTCTCGGGCCAGGTGCTGTGCGTGTTGCGCGCGCTGGCCAGTACGGAATTTGCGAAGGAGCGCCTGGGCCGCGACACGGCCACCGGCGAGCTGGCGATGGAACACATCAACGTGCACGGCGGCAGTGTGCCCCTGGGCCACCCCTTCGCCGCCACGGGTGCGCGCATGGCGCTGACCATGGCCAATGAACTGGCGATGGGCGACAAGGAAACCGCGCTGCTGGGCCTGTGCGCCGCGGGCGGCCAGAGCGCCGGCGCGGTGCTGGAGCGCGTGGGCTAGCGGCCACGCAAGACGGATGATTGGCGCAATCCAGCGATTCTTCAGCGAGGGCTTGTGGGCGGGCCGCCTGCCGGACGAGCCCTGGCCGAAGCGCATCGTGCTGCGCATACTGCGCATCCTCGCGCTGACCGCACACAACTTCGCCGACCAGCAGCTTGGCCTGCGCGCTTCCGCGCTCACCTTCTTCACGCTGCTGTCGATTGTGCCGGTGGCGGCCATGGCCTTCGGCGTGGCCAAGGGTTTCGGCTTTCAACAGCGGCTCGAGCGCATCCTGCGCGAACAGCTGGAGGGCCAGGAAGAAATAGCAGCGCGCATCATCCAGTTTGCGCAGTCGATGCTCGACAACGCACAGGGTGGCGTGGTGGCGGGCGTCGGCGTGGTTATTCTCTTCGGCGCCGTCATCCGGCTGATGGGCAATATCGAGAACGCCTTTAACGCCGTGTGGCACGTGTCGCGGCCGCGCGGTATCGCGCGCAAGTTCAGCGACTATCTGGCCTTTGTGGTGCTGGCGCCGCTCATCCTGATTGTCGCCAGCAGCGGCGCCGTGTTCATTGCCGCCGAACTGCGCCAGACCGTGGCCACGGTTGGCCCCGGCTGGGGCGAGCAGATGGCCCTGCGCGTGGCGGTCAGCGCCTTTCCCCTGGTGCTGCTGTGGGCCCTCTTCACGTTCATGTATGTCTTCATGCCCAACACGCGGGTGCCGTGGCTGAGCGCGACCATCGGCGGTATCGTCGGCGGTTCGGCCTATGCACTGCTGCAATTCGTTTACATTCGCTTTCAGATTGGCGCGTCTAACGCAGGCGCGGTCTATGGCAGCTTCGCTGCGCTGCCGCTCTTCCTCATCTGGCTGCAACTGAGCTGGCTGGTCGTCTTGCTCGGTGCGCAACTGGCCTACGCCCACGCCAATGTACACGCCTACGAACGGCGCCGCGCCGGCGAGGGCGCATCGCACAGCCTGCAGCGCGTGCTGGCGCTGGCGCTGTGTGGCCGCTGCGTGGCCGCCTTTCAAGAGGGCAAGGCGCCGCCCACCGCGTGGGAACTGTCGCAGGCGCTCAGCGTGCCGCAGGGCCTCGTGAACGAGGCGCTCGAACGCCTGGTGGCCGCGGGCCTGCTCTCGGAAGTGGTGACCGAAGCCGACGAGGCCAGTGGCTATCAGCCTGCGCTGCCGCCCGAGCGCCTGCACACACTCACCGTGCTCGACCGCTTCGACGGCGGCCTGCCCGACGGGCTGTCGCAGGCACTGGCGCCCTACGCCGATGCGCTGCGCCAGTTGCAGTATGGCCTCGCGCAATCGCCGCAGAACGTCTCGCTCGCCCAGTTGGCCCA
>CAYMLC010000143.1:3435-5977 GCA_964390765.1 uncultured Nitrospirales bacterium | reverse complement strand
TGGCCCAGCACCGGCGACCCCGTTGAAGCACATCGCGGGAGCGCACGAGGGGCGGGCGCTGCGCCGCGTGCGCGCCTTGGCCTCGCTGCTTGACGACCAATTCGCGGTTCCCGGCACCAACCTGCGTTTCGGCCTCGACTTCCTGGTCGGCCTGGTCCCGGGCATCGGCGATACCGCGATGTTTTTCGTGCAGGTCTATCTCTTGTTTGAAGCGTGGCGCGCCGGTGCCGGCTACACACTCCTGTTGCGCATGCTGCTCAACATCGTCATCGACACGCTGGTCGGCACGGTACCCGTGCTGGGTGACCTCTTCGATTGGTGGTTCAAGGCCAGCCGGCGCAATGCCCGCTTGCTCGAGCGCGCCCTGAGTGGCGATTAGCCCGTTCAGCAGCCTGCCAGGGTCCGCCCGCCTGGTGGTGTGCGGCGCGCCTACCCGCCGCCGCGGCGCTTGGCCAGCACGTCCTCGAAGACGGCCTCATACTGCGCGGCCAGCACCGGCCAGTCATAGGCGTCGCGCACGCGCTGCACGGCATCCTGGCGCAATTGCGCCACGCGTTCGGGATTGTGCAGCAGATAGTCCAGCTTGCTGCGCAGGTCCTGCTCGTTGAGCTGATACGTGATCGCGCAGTCCTGCACGACGTAGGCGTTGTCGCGTGTGTTCAAGGTCAGGATGCAACAGCCATAGCCCATCGCCTTCAACAGGCCCAGGCTGGTGCCGCCCGCCTGGTTCGCGTGGATAAGCGCATAGCAGCCGTGGTGCAGCGCCTTCACGTGTTCGGGGTCGTAGATGGCGCCCGGAAACACGATGCGCGGGTCGTCCGTAAGCGTGCGCAGGTGCGCGGCATAGTCGCTGTCACTTGCCTCGCCCCCGCCCATGTACAGCTTCTTGTCCGTGTCCAGCCCCTCGTACGCGCGAATCACATACTCGCAACTGTTCTCCGGCACGTGCCGGCTGAGGAACAGAAAGTACTCGCCCGGCTCCAGCCCGTGCTCGGCCAGCAGGCCCAGGTCGCCGCCCTCCGGCTCGATGTTGGCGCCGTTCGGCACGTGCACGGGGTCGCACTCGAAGTCGTCGGCGTAGTATTCGGCCACCGATACGGCATCGATGATCAGCTTGTCGCAGATGCGCGCGGCCAGCCAGGCCGAGCCATAGATGAAGCGCCGCGCGAGAAAGCCCCACTTCTGCCGGCGCCAGTCGTAGCCGTCGGGATTCAACACGACGGGATAGCCGCGCAGCTTGGGATAGATGCACGCCGACGAGATGGCGGGGTTGAACGCCAGCACAATATCGGGCTTGAGGCGCGGCACATCGAAGCAGGCCAACAGCGAGTGCACGTAGGTGTCGGTGAACTTGCCCCGCACCGTGGGCAGATTGATGCGCCGGATACCGAGGAACTCGTCGAGGTCGTCGTCTTCCGTGCCGGTGCGGCAATAGCAGTAGACCTCGTGGCCGCGCGCCGCCAGCCGCGAACCAATCTCTTCGGCGCAGGTCTCGAGCCCGCCGTAGCGTGCGGGCACGCCGCGAATCCCAAGCATGGCGATGCGCATGGGCGACCCCTTCCCCGTTCCGGTGAACCCGATTGCTGCTTGCCGGCCGCCGCCGCGGCGCGGTGTTACGCGGCGGAAGATAGCAAAGGCCGGCGCACAGGCGCACGGCGCCGCTCGCTGCACGCCCTGCCCGTGCGGTGCGGTGCCGCCCGCGCTATACTCCCGGCCCATGGACGAATCCGCTGCGCCTGCCCACCACGCTGCCGATGCGCGCGACCTCGACATCGAGGCGTTGCGCGCGCGCCTGGGCCCGGTCAAGGTGGCCCTCATCGAGCAGTGGATTCGCGAGGTGGTGCATCCGCTCGACGCATTGGCCGCGCAAAGCATCGGCCCCCAGACCATCGTGCTGGATGCGGGCTGCGGCCGCGGCGACCCCGACCTGCCCAGCCTCCATCGCGCCGGCCTGTACCTGGGCTGCGATGTCGACTACGACGGGCTGCGCGTCAACCGGCTGGCCCACGCGCGGCTCTATTGCCCGCTCGACCGGCTGCCCCTCGCCGACGCCAGCGTCGATTGCATCGTGGCGAAGTGGGTGCTCGAACACCTCGATGCGCCCGGCACGGTCTTTGCCGAATGGGCGCGCGTGCTGCGGCCCGGCGGGCGCCTGTGCGTGCTTACCCCCAACGCCTACAGCTTGTTCACGCTCGTCTCGCGCGTGCTGTCGCTCGGCATCAAGCAACGCTTCAAGCGCGCGGTCTTCGGCCTGCACGAAGAAGACACCTTCCCCACGTGGTACCGCGCCAACACCCGCACCGCGCTGCACCGGCATCTGGGCGCGGCCGGCCTGCACGCCGAGACGTGCCGCATCCTGCCCGGGATGTGGACCTTCTTCCTGTTTCAGCCGGCGCTCGCGCGCGGCGTGCGGGCGGCCGAACATGCCCAGGCGCGCGTGCCCGGCGCACGTGGTGCGGGGGCCTATCTGCTGGGTGCCTGGCATAAAGGGGAGTGCCCCGCATGAGCGACGCGTGGCAGGGCGTATCCGTCGTCGTGACCG
>CAYMLC010000143.1:0-3425 GCA_964390765.1 uncultured Nitrospirales bacterium | reverse complement strand
TCGAAGACCTGCTCGAGGCCGGCGCGCACGTGACGGCCGTGGTCCACGGCGACACCAGCTACCGGTCGGGCTATCTGGCGCATGCGGCCGCCAACGTGCCTGGCCGCTTCGCGCTGCTGGGCGGCGATGTGCGCGACGCCATGTTCATGCGCGATGCCTTCGATGGCGCCGATACGGTGTTTCACCTGGCGGCGATTACCAGCGTGGCCTACAGCTATGCCCACCCGGCCGAGACCTTCGCCACCAATGTCCTGGGCGCCGAGACCGCCTGTGCCGCCGCCCGCCACCACGGCGTGCGCCGCCTCGTCTACGTGTCCACCGCCGGGGTCTATGGCGATGCCCGGGCCGGCCAGCCCATCGATGAAGACCACCCGGTGTGCGGCGCCAATCCCTACACCGCGAGCAAGCTGGGTGCCGAGTTTGCCGTCGAGAGCTATCGCCGCTCCTATGGCCTGCCCACCACCATCGTGCGCCTGTTCAATGCCTACGGGCCGCGCATGGGCCGCTACCTCATTATGCCCGCCATCATCGAGCAGTTGCTGGCGGGGCCCGAACTGCGCCTCGGCAATCTGGCCCCGCGCCGCAGCTTCACCTACGTGGAAGACCTGGTGGCCGGACTGATGGCCGCCGGCCGGGCCGAAGCTACGGAGGGCGGCCTGCTGCATCTGGGCACCGCCCAGGATTGGTCTATGCAGGAAGTGGTCGATATCATTGCCCAGCTCATGCACGTAGACTATACCTTGATGCAGGACGAGGCCCGCCTGCGCCCGAAGCAGAGCGAGATCCTGGACCAGAAGGTGAATCAGGACCGTGCCCGTGAACTATTGGGCTGGGTGCCACGCATTCCCTTGGAAGAGGGGTTGAAGCGCACGATTGCCTGGATTCGCGCGGGGGGGTATAAGGAGCGAGGCAACACCGGCTAGTGTCAACTAATTACTTGTGGCCAACACCCACGCAAGTACGCTCGAAAACCCCGGCAAATTGAAGAATCATAACGATATTCTCGCGTTTGCGAAGCGCGAAAGGTTTTGCTATAGTTCGGCCAGCGGAAGGTAGGTCTCGCAGTTTGCTCAGCCCGGTCAACAGGGAGTGCACCGATACTGCCAGACACGACGAAGGACCGGGGAGGCTTTCTGTTGCAGCGAGTGGGGTGGAGCATTGGTGGCGCCTTTATCGCCATCGCCCTCATTACACTAAGTCCCCAATATGCCTCCGCCCAGCAAGACGGCCTCTCGACCAAGCAGGGCACGGTCACCCGTGAGCATGGCATTTACCTCGACAGCAAGCACCGCGTTATGATTGTGCAGGAGCGTGGCGAGGTCACCATTTATCTCATGCGCCGCTCGCGGGCCGAGGGCGGGCCCCTGGTACTGCGTACGGAGCAGGCGCTTGCGCTTGCCGAAGAGAACGAATTGCCCGAGGTCGTCATCCGCTTTCAAGAAGCCATACCGCTGATGCGCCTGCGCTCGGAAGTGGTGGTGCCGTCGGAGCCCAACTACCTGCAGAACCCTGGCCAGCGCTACCGCGTCTTCGTCGATGGTATGGACGTGGCCCCCGATTATCAGCGCCAGTTTGAAGTGAACGCCGAAGAGGCGCTGCAGGCGGTCTTCTCCGAAACCGCCAATCTCTACTCGCGCACCTTCGGCGTGCGCGCCGACGCCCTTTTCTACGGCATGGCCATCGCGGCCAACGAACTGAACAAGACGGGCTATCTGCCTGCGCGCATTCCCAGCACGGTACTGCGCAGCGCGGTGGGCCGTTTCCGGATTGGCGAGTCCACCTTTCAGCGCCGTGAAGTCGAACGCGTGACCCGCTTCGACGCCGTGCGCGACGGCAGCGGTTTCCGCAGTGAACTGGCCGAAGACTCGGCCCTGAGCGACGCATTGAGTCCCGAAGCACTGGGCCGCGCCAGCACGCGCGGCGGCATCAGTGCCACGGGTGCCCAGCTTTCGCAGCGCGACGGTTTTCAATTGGGCGACTTCGAGGGCGGTTCGGGGGTGCGTACGCGTGGCGCTACGGCCCCACGCTTGCGCGGCAGCGCGCCCCGCCCCGGCCAGCGCAACGCGTCACCTGAACTCGAGACCCCGCGCCTGGGCCAGCGCGGCACGTCGCTTACCGAAGAAGTCGAAGACATCCCGCCCTTGCCGGCGGCCCAGTTTGATACGCTCGAACTGCTGGTCGGCGAATTGCCGGCCAATCCACTACAGCCTCCGCCGGCCGCCGGGCCGCAAGCGGGGGGTGCGCGCCCCTAGCGACCCAGGGCGCACCACGACGGTCGAGACGACTACGCACCGCGGCATCGCGGCGGCGCGGAGCCGATACGCGGAAGGATAGGACGAGAGGGGCCGGCGCGGAACCGGACCCCGCTTTGGGAGGTTACTCCGCATGAAAACGCTACTGGTGGGCGCCCGGCTGTTGGGGACGGCCGTTGCGCTTGTACTTGTGGCCACTGGCTGCCAGACCATGAGCCCGGCCGGCGACGGCATCATTATGGTTGGCGAAAACGGCAAAGACCGGCCGGTGACGCCCGAAGAAATCGAGCGCCTGAGTGGACTCGACCGCCCCTATTTCCTGCAGATAGGCGATGTGGTCGAGCTGGACTTTCGCGTGCGCAGTCTGCGCAGCAACGAGGCGCCCTGGAACTATCGCCTCGAAGTCGGCGACAGCATGGAAGTGCGCTTTCTGCCGAAGTCGACGGAGCCCGGCGAATACCTGCTGGAAGTCGGCGATGTCATCGGCATCTCGTTCCTCGACAACTGGCAGTTGAACGTGACGCGCACGGTGCGGCCCGACGGCGTGATTACCGCGCCGGAAGTGGGCGACATCCAGGTGCGCGGCCGCACGGCGATTCAGCTGCGCGATGCGCTGAAGAATGCGTATGCCGCTTCGGGTCTGATCGAGGGCGAGCCCCGCATCACGGTCAACGTCGACTTCGTGAATCTCGACCGGTACGAGAGCTTCAGCCGCGACCTGGTCGTGCTGCCCGACGGCAACATCTCGCTGCCCGGCGTGACCGACCCCATCCACGTGGCGGGTTTGACGGTGCAGGAAGCGCAGCAGACCATTGCGGCGGCGGCGGAAGGCGCCCTGCTGAACGAGCCTGAAGTCAGCCTGATCGTCTTTCCGGCTGTCGACACCGCGATCTTCAACGGCATGAGCGGCACCGTGCAGGTGCGCCCCGACGGCCGCATTTCAGTGCCGCGCCTGGGCGATGTGCAGGCGGCGGGCTACAGCACCGAAGAGATGGTCTTCGCGCTCGAGCAGATGACGAAAGAAGTGACGCACAACCCGCTCGACATCTCGGCGGAGGTCTTGAAGGCGACCGGCGGCCGCATCTACGTGGGCGGCCAGGTGGGCAACCCGGGCGTCTATCCGCTCGAAGGCGCGCCCACCGCGCTGCAGGCCGTCATCACCGCCAACGGCTT
>CAYMLC010000142.1:0-7974 GCA_964390765.1 uncultured Nitrospirales bacterium | reverse complement strand
GGGCGGTCCACTTAACAAATCGGATCTGCTGTCCAACTCATGGGGTCCATCTCAGGTCTTAAAAAGAGGTGGACCCAATGCGGGAGTGAGCATATACCGAGTCACGGGAACTCCAGAAGATACGGACACTGGCGTCCGCTAGGTGCGGACAATTCGTGACCCTACTGAGGGCCTGTCTGTCCTACTATCCAGAATGGATCCAGAACGGCGGGCCTCGCCCCCGGGGGGGCTTGCCCGCCGAAAACAGAAGCGTAACAGTCACGTCAGTGGAAAGAGTTGGATTAGACGCATAAAATATAGGAGAAGTCATCATGAACAGGATTCTCAGGATACGAGAGGTTTGTAAAACCGTCGGCTTGGGTCGGTCATCGGTCTACGACAGGGTAAGGCGCGGCGAGTTTCCACGACCTGTGAGGTTAGGAGAGCGGGCTGTTGGTTGGCGGAGCGCGGACATCGAGCGGTGGCTTGACGGGCTTTCAGAGCAAAGCGAAACTTGTTCGCCCTTGCTAGAACCCGAGCCGCCCGCAGAGCGAGTTTCGAAGACTGAGACACCCGTAGCCCGGAGGAACATCCTCAAAGAATTGATGAAGGCGAGCAGTTGACGGCTCCAAAGACCTAATGCGATGTCTTATGGTATTAGGTCGGATTCGTGAAGTTCCGGTATGTTCTCGGAAATCTTTTCGCTCCAGTTCGTTGTGTGCCGGCCAATCTCGACGATCTTCCCAAGAAGATCCGCACAACGGCAGGGCTACCCGACGAGGTTATCTTTGGTCCACCCGCCGCCATCGAAGGACGCAAATAGCGCGGCGTCGAACACGCATGGGTATTCTTCGCATGCGGCACACAATGTCTGCACCCCGTCGAGGACAAACTCGTAGTAGTCCGAATCTGACAGCAGGCTTGCTTTGAGGTGAACCGGAAATCCAAACTCGTTCAGCCGCTTCGTGATACGGCTGTCGAGGGGAATCTCGAAGCGGGCGAGGCCGAGGAGTTGAAGTAGGTTCCGGCTCTGCTTGGGACCGAAGAGATAGAAGCGATCAGCGATGAACCGCGCCGCTCCGCGCTCTGCTTCTTTTGTCTGCTCCGTGCGAACCCGCTCCAGCACAGATAATGTCTGATTCCAGCCGTCGCCTGTGACGTAGGGAAACGAGGCAGCCAACGCTGTCGAAATCCTGTTTGTGAATCGCAGCCCGCCGAAGTTGGAGAGCGTCTTTCGGGCATATTCGGTGAGGTCCCCCGCTTTCTCGCAAGCTTCAACCGTTAGCGGGAAAGGATTCAGTTTCTGAAAGTGTGCGTTAGCGCTGTCGGGTCCCGACCGCTGCTGTGAAGTCAGGACACATTGAACCAGTCCGCGCCAAAACTGGTCGCGTCGGATCGGGGGCTTTTCAGTGGCGAGGTTATTCTTGATTCGTTCCTGAACGAAGAAGTCATTGCGCCACTCGTCGATGAAGTCCCTCACCCGCCGCACATCGTCGTCCTCAACGATTAGCTCATACCGCAAGGCAATCCCCTTGTTCCCCAGCCCTCCGCGGGCGTATTCGGGTCCACTGGCGGGCTGGCGAGGTGAACATCTGATGCGGCAAGTATCCGTACTGCGCACCTAAGTTTCAACGTCCGCCCCGCTCCGTAGCGGGAGGGTCGACCACGAACGTCTCTCTGTTAAAGCCGATGATCTTCACCGAAGTGATGTTGATCCGGTACTCGCTCTCGGCTACGATGCCGTGTATCGATGCAAGCGAAACCCAGTGGAAGGCAGTCATCCTGGCTGACAGGCCCCTGCTGCAAACGACATGTCTTCCAATTCACCGGAATTACTTCAACAACAAAATCTATTGGGGTATGTGGTTGGGGTATGTGACGGGATTTCGGTGCAAAAACTCGCATGACGCCAATAATAGTACGGATTAAGAAGGACGCTGCCTCCACCAATTTTCTTCCGCGCCGTTCGGTCCGCCCGGCTGCGTGCTTATTCGAAGTACCAGCTTCCCGTGCTGCGAGGTTCTTCCATGTTGTCTTCTACGGAGCGCCATGTACTGATTGTGCCGTCGTGAGCGTGGTAGCGTACGACGTTGCCACGCACGGACAAGCCCGGAGAGTGGCCGGAAATGCCAAACAATTGCCAGGGTAACAGCGCCTCTGCGGTCCACGATGCGGTACCGTGATGGGATGCGCCCTGGCCGAACTGTGCGCAATCGCCGTCTGTGCGCAGGGAGCCATTGGGCTCTAGCGTGACGCGATGGAGTGTGTCCCGCGCCCCCAGCGGATTGAGGAATATCTGAAACAGTTCCGTTGGCGGCGCAGGGCGGGCGGACGGATATTGGCATCGGGCACTCACGTAGAGCCCAGCTGTGCCATAGAGCAAACGGACGTCTGTCTGAGCGGGCACGCGCCCGGGTTGGTTTTGCGGTGGCACGAACGGTTCGAGCGGTACGGCCGCGCGCCACGCCGCGTCGTCCGGCACGCCGTCCAGACGTGGTGCCGGGGTTCCATCTGGCAGGCGTGGAATCGATACCGCGCGTCTTACCAGGCCGGCGGTTTCCTCGGCTGCCTTGCGCTGTGCTGCGGCAGTTGCCACTGCAGGTGGCAGATCGAAGGAAAGCGGTTCCCCGGCATCCACCCGTTGCCGGGCGCTGCGCAGGGCGCGCTCCGCACCGGGGGGAACCCCCTCATCCGTCCACCAATTCATATTCTCGCTGTAGCACCAAACGTAGGTGTCGGTGGTGAAGAGCGCCCAGTAGGCGTTGTGCTCGAGCCACTGGTCTTGCTCCGTGGGGTCCAGGTAAGCACCGAGGGCCTGGTTGTCACGCAGGTCGTAGTAGTAGTCCAGGTACAGGGCCTGGCCCATGCGAACCTGGTCCCGGTAGCGTTGCCAGTGTTCCGGGCCGACGAGATAGCGGGCGCGCTGTGTGACTGTGTGGTAGGCCTCGAAGTAGGACCGTGCGTCTGTGTAGTAGTAGGCGCTTTCGTTTCCGTCGATGAAGACTGTTTGAGAGGACGCGCCGGTCAGCATACCCTCCAGAAAAGGTGCCAGCAGTCCGTAGCGATGGCGGGACAGGCGTTCCTCCCGCAGTTCATCGGGCATGGGCTGCAGCAAGTCGCTGAGCACACTGTGCAGAAAGAGGGTGAGCACCTTTGGCGCCGGCATTTCGCTTTCGATGGCTTGCATGAACTGCGTGCCACGTATGCGCGCGATGTCCTTGTATTGCGTGAAGGTCTTGGTTGTCTTATGCGCGGCCTTGAGGTAGCTCCAGGGATTCGGCCCGTAGGGCTCCGGATCGAAGCACACCCCGACGCACCCCGCTTGCCGGGCGATTTGCGCCATCCGCGCCGCGCGACGGGCTATGTTTTCCCAGTCTTCGTCCGAGAACCAGTCCTGTTGCGAAGCGGCGTGCATCAGAACGAAGTTGTCCGTGAAGCGGCCCCACGTCACTTGGCCGGCGGCCTCCCAATCGTTCTCGAAGCGCGCACCCGTATCCCGTTGTGGTTCGAGGACTTTCGAGCCGCCCGCGAGTTTGAAAACGATGCCGTCGAACGGGCGCTCCTCCAGGGCCGGTGCGTGTTCGGCGAGGTAGGGCAGCGTGGGCACGCCCCAGCCATACTCAATGAGTTTCTTTCCCGCAGGCGAAGCTGATTCGGCGTACCCGTGGCTGCTGGCGGCCCCTGTCGCCGCGAAAAGAACCACTAGTGCGTAAAGGCTATGATTCATGCCCATTTCCTTACGGCAGCCCAACCCCGCAGGGCGGCCGTGCTGCACCGCGCTCAAGCGGCTGACGGACCGTGCATCGCAGGATTTTTGGAGCATAGCACGATGGTTGTACGGGGGAGCGGCACGTGACCAAGTGACAGTGTGCGCTCCCCCCACGTTATTGAGCAATGCCTGTTGATTGGATGAAGGCACCGACGTGGCTGGCTGGCTGCCGGAGCGGGCGTTGTATGATGGGGTACTGGTAATTCAAGCGAGGCCTGTCTATGTGCACAACACGTCTGGCAACGGAAGTGCGGTCGCTCGCGCCGCGTTGCATCGCCTTGCGCCATGCGTTGCATGCGCATCCTGAGATTCGTTTTGAGGAGCACGCGACGGCGCGGCGCATCGCGGCTTTTCTGGATGAATTGGGGGTGCGGTATCGGGGTGGCTGTGCCGGGGGCACGGGCCTGGTGGCGGAGATTGGCGAGGGGCCCGGTCCGATGGTGGCGCTGCGGGCCGATATGGATGCGCTGGAGATAGCGGAAGAGACGGGCCTGCCCTACGCCAGCACGGTTCCACAGCGCATGCATGCCTGTGGACACGATGGTCACATGGCTATCCTGTGCGGGGCGGCGGCGCTGCTGCACGCGCGGCGCGATGCATTGCCGGGCCGGGTGCGGCTGTTGTTTCAGCCGGGCGAGGAGAGTGCAGCCGGTGCGTCGTTCATGGTGGAGGAGGGCGTGATGGAGGGCGTGGATGCGGTCTTCGGGTTGCACGGGTGGCCGTCCTTACCCCTGGGTACGGTAGGCGTTCGCGAGGGCGCCATCATGGCGAGTGCGAACAATTTCGAAATTGTGATTTCCGGCGCGGGTTGCCACGCAGCTATGCCGCACACGGGCGTGGATGTGGTGTACGCCGCGGCGGCCATGACCACGGCGCTGCAGGGCATGGTGACGCGCACCATTGCACCGGCCACGCCGGCGCTGCTGTCGATTACGGAGATGAAGGCGGGCAGCGCAGACAATATCTTGCCGGAACAGGCTACCCTGCGGGGTACGTTTCGCAGTTTCGACGTGCAGACCGATGAGCGGCTGCGCGCCGGGCTGATGCGTGTGGTGGAGGCGCTGGCGCACGCGCATGGGGCTTGCGTGGAGGTGCGCTTTGCCGGGCGCCCGTATCCGCCGACGGTGAACGATGCCGGCACGACGCAGCTCATGCGTGCGGCGGCGGCCGAGGTTGTCGGCGCGGCGGGCGTCGTTGATATCGAGACACCGAGTATGGGTGCGGAGGACTTTGCGTTCTATCTCCGCGAGAAGCCGGGCACCTACTGCTGGCTCGGGTTGAATCCGCAGCCCGATCAGCCCTACCCGGCGCTCCACAACAATCAGTATGACTTCAATGACGACGCCATCCCGATTGGCATCGAACTGATGGCAACGACCGCCATGCGTGCCTTGGCGTACTACATGGCCGAGCCGCCGGCTGCAAGGTGATGGGGAGACGCGAAACCCCTATGGCGAGGTGCACTCTGCTGGCATATTCAGTGTGAGACCAAGCATATTCAGTGTGAGACCAAGCAGGCGGACGAACGCGTTGTGCCGGTGATATTCAGGCCATCGTATTGCGCAGTGTGCCAATATCGGCGATGTGTGCTTCCAGTTGGTCGCCCGGCTGCAGGAAGCGCCCGCTTGCCGCGCCGACGCCGGCCGGCGTGCCCGTGGCAATCAGGTCCCCCGGTTCCAGGGTGATCCACTGGGAAAGAAAGGACACGATAGCTGCCACGGGGAATATCATTTGGCCGGTGGTGCCTGCCTGGCGCACTTCCCCATTGACCTTCAGTTCGACGGCCAGTGCCTGCGGGTCGGCAACAGCCGTGGCCGAAGTGATAGCGGGGCCCACCGGGCAGAATCCGTCGTGCCACTTTCCATGCAGCCAATCGAAAAAGACATCTTTCTCGCGCGGGCGGCGCCGGGGATTGGGCTGGTACTTGCGGTCGGAGATATCATTTATCACCGTATAGCCGGCGACCGCTGCAAGCGCTTCGCTTTCAGGTATCGCCTTGGCCGTACGGCCTATGACCACACCCAGTTCGCACTCGTAGTCGATATGGTCTGGCGAACATGCTGGAATGGGGATGGCGGCTTCGGGATCGTTCAGGGTTGTATGGGGCTTCATGAAGACATAGGGAAACGTTTCTTCGCGCTCCACCGCCGTTTGTCCCTCTTCCTCGATGTGCGCCGCATAGTTGCCGGCGAGCAACAATATTTTCGGCGGCGCGGCAATGGGGTGTTGTAACGCCACGTCTGTCCGGGGGATGCTTACTTGTTGCCGCAGCGCCGCGTTTTCCGCGAGCCATGCGGCCAGTGCGCCGGCTTGTTGGGCGGCTCGGCCACACGGCAACAGGTCGAGTGGCGTCTCGTCGCCGTTCAACGGTGCAATATCGAGGCCGTGCTGCACAGCCGTCTTGCAGGCTGCGCGCAGCGCAACGACGCCGTCATCGTAGTAAAAGGCCGTGTGTGACTCGCCAGCATCCAGGTAACGGCAAATGCGCATGAGACCCCGCAAGCGGTGGATAGAGCAACCTCGTATGTGTGCGGTGGCGCGGCATGCCCGGGTTACGTATGCCGGGTGCATACGCCCGCGGGCGTATGCTACTGTGCCGGACCACGGCGGTCAATGGCCTGTTTTGGAAAGAGTGCACCACGTTGGCGACGAGCGACTACATCATATTGGCCGGATTCTTCGTGGTCATGTTGTCGATCGGACTGTTCTATGCCAACCGCATGAAGAACCTTTCCGACTTCTTCAGCGGCAGCCGGCAAGTGCCCTGGTGGGTGGCGGGTGCGTCGCTCTACATGACGACCTTCAGTGCGTTCACCTTCGTTTCGTATTCCGCGCTCGCGTACACCAATGGCTTTGTTGCGGTCACCATCTGGTGGTTCAGCATTCCCGGTTGTTTACTGAGTGCGCGTTTTCTGGCGTCGCGCTGGCGGCGTGCTGCCACCACGAGCCCGCTCGAGTATCTGGAGGCGCGGTACAGCCCGGGGCTGCGTCAGGCGTTCAGCTGGTTCGGGGTGCCGCTCATCGTGCTCGACGATGCCCTGAAGCTTTTCGTTATCGGCACCATGGCCACCGTGAGCCTGGGGCTCGAAGGCGACAGCTGGCAGTTGTGGGCCATCGCGGCGTGCGGCATCGTGATGATGTTGTACACCTTGCTGGGTGGCATCTGGGCGGTCATGATTACCGACTTCGTGCAGTTCATCGTCATGGCGGCGGCGGTGCTGGTCCTGGCGCCGCTGGCGGCGTCACGGGCGGGGGGCGTGGCCGAGACGCTGCGCAGCCTTCCGGCGGACGCGATGTCGTTCACGAGCGGCGACTACAGCTGGCCGTGGCTGCTTTCTTTTGGCTTCGTGCTGGCGCTGACCTTCGCCACCAAGTGGCCCTATGTGCAGCGCTACTATGCGGCACGCAGCGAGCCCGAAGCGCGGCGCGTGGGGTATATGGTTGCTGTGCTCACGCTGGTCGGTCCGCCTTTGCTCTTCTGGCCGGCGCTGGCGGCGCGCGTGTTCCTGCCGGGGGTGGAAGACCCCAACGCGGTATACCCGCTGTTGTGCCGCGAGTTGTTGCCCGCGGGCATGATGGGCATCGTTATCGCAGCCATGTTCTCCGCCACCATGTCGATGATCTCGAGCGACTACAACGCGGCCGCGTCGGTGGTGACCAATGACATATTGAAGCGGCTGGTCCTGCGCGATGCCAGCCCGCGCACGATGGTGCTGGCGGCGCGGTTGGCCACGCTGGGCATTGGCCTGGCGGCGCTGGCGCTGGCGCTGGTGCTGGCACGCACCGAGGGTCTGGAGGATTTGGTCAAGCTCATGGCGCGCCTCTTCGCGGTGCTGCTGCCGCCCACGGCGTTGCCCATGGTAGCCGGGCTGCTGTCGCGGCGGGTGTCGGCGGCGGGTGGCATTGCCGGGTTTATCGCGGGTGCGGTATGTGGCGTTATTGCCTATTCGCTCAGCTACGCCGGCGACTTGGACTACGTGCGCACCATTCCCTATCTCACCTGGCTGACCACCTTGCCCACCCTGGCCGGGCTGGTGCTGGGTTCGGTGCTGCGCCCGGATGCCCCGGCCAAGCGTGCTGCGGTGGCCGCTTTTCTCAAGGGGCTGACGGGCGCCCCGCAACCCGAGGCCAAGACGCTGGGCCGCGATGAAGCCGCCATGGCACTGCGCGTGGTGGGGGTGACCTGTCTGTTGATGGGGGGCATGTTGGCGGGGGCGGTGCTCTTC
>CAYMLC010000141.1:6861-8000 GCA_964390765.1 uncultured Nitrospirales bacterium | reverse complement strand
GGCAACGCTGCGGGAAACCTGACTCATTCCGGAGAAGCACGTTCAGCGATCACACGACGCCCGTTCCTCGGGCCGGATGCAGAATCGGTCGTCCGGTTGGATGGGGGAACCCGGACCCGGGTTGCTCTGGAGCACAGGGGCGCACACGAATCCCTCGGGACAATCCGAGTTCCGGGTGCACATGACCGTGCAATAGGCTTCCGACCCTCGGTACGAAACGCAGGTCAGCTCGTTGCAGAGAAAGGCGGGGTCCCGGCTGACGTCGTTGATGAAGTCTCCACCTGCGGTCATACCCGGCATGGGGATGATGCTCGGGTCCACACCCGACACGGTCTCGCAGCACACGCCCGCGTCCGATTCACTGCACGCGATGAGGGTACACGCGACCACACAGAGCGCTCGCCACATGCTCTGCTTGTACCCGAAACCGACGCACAGGAAAGGCCCCCCAGATCGGTAAGGCTGGGCAGAGACCGCCGATTTGCTGCCAACTTCGGGTTGGGCGTAGCATCCCGGCCAAACCATGATGGGCCTCAACAAGTGGCATTGGGCGACCTTCGCCCTGGTGATGGGGATCTCGGTCCCCGCGTGGGCGCAGGAGGGCGCCGCAGCCAGTACGGACGCGGATGCCGCTGAGGAGGGGCAGCGCACGGCCCGCCGGCTCATCTTGCCGTCGGCCATGCCGTCGCGCATATCGACTTCGTTGGCCATGCGCTCGAGGTCCGCGTCGCTCAGCTGCAGGCGTTCGCGCACCAGTTCCCACATGGCCTGGTTCAGCAGGGTCAGGCGCTCTACCTGGTGCTGCAATTCCTTGACCTGCGCATTGCTCGATTGCGGCTGTGGCGCGCTCAGGTGGCCGCCGCTGCCTGCGGGCATGTCCCACGACTGGTCGAGCCCGCCGAAGAAGAAACTCATGGTGTTGTCCTCCCATCGCTGCCACCAGTGTAGCGCAGGCGCCGCGCGCATCTAAGGGGGCATGTGTGGCCCGGCGCCCGGCGCGGTTCTCTCACCTGTGAACAGCCCGTCGCCCAATAAACAAAGAGCCCGGCACGCCAGCGCGTACCGGGCCTGTTACCGTCTTGTGTGCGCGGCTATTCGTTCGGAATCGACCCCGAGCCGAATTCGCCGCCACCGCCCCC
>CAYMLC010000141.1:0-6851 GCA_964390765.1 uncultured Nitrospirales bacterium | reverse complement strand
TATTGAGCGTCCAGTCATAGTTCTTGAATGCGACCTCCACGTCGCCTGCGCGCGCGGCGGCCAGCGCCTCCTTGACCTCGGCGTCTTTCGCGCGTACTTCCAGGAATTCGAGGTAGCCCGCCTGTGAGCCCCAGTCCTGGCCGTACCACTTCAGAATCGCGCTCAACGCGACCACCTCGCCATTCTCCTCGACCGAGACGTGGTTCGGATTGTTCGCGAACTGTACCGCCTGGTCCTCGAGCTGCCGGTCGAGGTGCGCGCCCACGTACGCCTCTGGCCGAATCGCCGGGCAGCTGATGGCCGCGCACACCAGCGCCATGTGAATACGTGGCTCGTCGTACTCCACGCGGATGATGCCGTGCTCCAGGTGGTTCAGGCTCATCGTTTCGCCGCCGAGAATGTGTTCCTCGACATCGAAGAAGCCCTTCCCGTTGGGCGCCTTGTAGTTCATGACGTTGTCGGTGATGTCGTGGTTGATCACCCCGTTCACTACGAAGGCATTGTACGCATTGCACAACAGCGCCAGCCGCCCGTCTTCCGTCTCCAGTTTGTCGATTTCCGCCTGGTTCAACTGGCGCAGATAGGTGGTAAACAGGTAGTCGCGCTCCATGCCCGCATAGTCGATCTTGCCCTCGCTCACGTAGCGCTTCAGCAGGTAATCCCACAGCGCGTGGTCCACCCCCGCTACATTGGGATTGGGTTCGGGCTTGGTGTAGGCCGGCGCGGCCGCCTGTATGGCATAGATACCCACGAACAGCGGCACGACAAAGGAGGCCAGGCTCAACCAGAAAAAGACACCGTAATAGCTGCTCTTCTTGCCACTCGTCATTGCACTCATCCTTGCTTCCCTTCGCGCGTGCGTTCGTTGTGGCTCATCTCGTGATACCTGGGCAGGTCCAGCACATCGTGCACGCTGCCCTCCCGCGTACGGTTCGGCCCCGCATCTGTGCCGTCGGGATACTTTGTGTTCTTATCGGGCGCTTCGCCGAGGTGCAGAATCTCCATTGGACAACGCACCACGCATTCGCCACACGCCACACACGGTGTGTCCTGCAGCGTCACCGGCGCACCTTGCAGGGCGCGTGTCTTGATGTCGATGCCCATCTGGCAGTACTGGTTGCATACGTTGCAGTCGATGCACTTGCCCTTTTCTGGCGAAATCTTGAAGCGCGACCAGCGCCCCCAGAAGTTCATCCAGAATGCGAGCGGGCACCAGAACCGGCACCACACCCGCTGGCCGAGGAAGGGATAGAGCCCGATGGCCAGCGCGCCCGCCAGGAAGGTGCCGACCCAGACGTTGTAGAGGCCAAACGTCGTAAAGCCCAACTGGTCGCCTATCTGCCGGTCGACGCCGGTCGCGTGCAGCACCGTGGCGAGGGCGGCCAGCGGGATAAACACGAAACCGAACTTTTCGACGTTGCGCGACCAGTCCGTCTTCGGGCCGCGGTGGCGGAAGCTGTTGCCCACGGTTTCGGCCAGCGCACCGCACGAGCACACGTACGAGCAATAGACCTTGCCCCAGAAGAGGGTCATCAGTGGAACGACGATGAAGGTGAGGACGACCGCCCACACCACGCCGACGATAGCGACCGTGCGCCACCAGGCCGGGTCGCCCGGGCCGGCCACGTTGTCGATGTTGAAGGCGGTCATGTTCAGCGGCCACGCATTGAGTGAGCGCGCGATGAGCGGCGTCCACGGATTCTTGCCGATGAAGACGACGAGGAAGGTGGGGATACCCCACCACAACGTCCACTGCGTGGCAATCATGATGAGATTGCGCCGCCAGATCAGGCGGTGGTTGTAGCGGAAGGCCCAGTAGAGACCAAAGCCCGCAATGCCGCTGAAGTACAGCAGATAATAGAAGCCGTACGCATTGCGGAAGTATTCGGGCACTACCGTGTAAAGCCATGCGAGGCCCGGCACGTAGTAGGGCCCCGGCCCCGCCGCTTCCGGATTGAGTGTGCCCACCGTAGGTGCGGCCAGGTAGCACAGGTAGACAAAGGCGCCGGTGAACAGAATGGGCTTCAGCAGGGGCACCTGCCTCAAGGGGGCGTGCCCCCGGCTCACCATGTTCCAGTTGATGAGCCCCAGTCCGGCGAGCAACAGCCACGCCACGGGCAGGAACCAGCCCAGCGCCACATCCAGCGCGCCCAGTGCGACGTTCGGCAGCGCGGCCAGCCAGGGCACATAGAGTTTGCCCGCGGCCTCGGCGGCGCGCTCGTTGGCGTGCGGCAAAAACTGAAAGTTCTTCGTGTAGAAATAGACGAAGATACCGACCAGCACCCCCACCACCGACCAGAACACCCGCTTCTTCGTCCACACGCCGTCGAGCTCGAGGCCCATGTCGCGCAGAAAGCCGACGGGCGGCAGTGTGCCGATGAGTATCAGCGTGTTGTCGTTGGGCAGGGTCTGCACTTGGCCCGCCACATCGATGTCCACCTCGGTGTCGCGGATTTCTTTCACGTTGCTTTCACGCAAAATCGTGAGCTTGCCCGCCTGCTCCGCCTCTTCCAGCGCCGTATAGTTGTCCTCTTTCGCGCGGTAGAAGTTGTCGCCGCGATAACTCAGCGTTACCCGGTTGTGCTCCATCAGCATCAGCGCCGCTTCAATCGCCGAATTGCCGCCGCCCACTACCAGCACGTCTTTGTCGTGATAGTCGTCCGCCGTGTGCAGGCGATAGGTCACCTTCTCTGCCTTGTCGGAGCCCGGCACGTCGAGCAGTCTCGGCTGCCCCTGCCGCCCCACCGCAATCAGCACTGCCCGCGCGGGAAACACCTTGCCCGCCGTCGTCGTCAGTTCGAAGTTGTGCTCGCTCTTCTTCTGAACCGTGGCGACCTCGGTCTCTTCCTTAATCTTCAGGTCATACTCGCGCCTGACCTGCTCGACCATCCCGAGGAACTCGGCCTTTTCGCGGTCGCCCTCGACGGCCAGGCTGCTCATGTTCTTCAGAAAGCGCGGCTCGCTGTAGACCTTCTTGCCGGGCGGAAAACTGCGCACTGTGCTCGCCGCTTTCGAGCGCTCGAGCACCACATACTTCAACCCCCGCTTTTCCGCTTCGACCGCCGCGCTCAGGCCCGCGGGGCCGGCGCCCACGATCACGAGGTCGAGGCGTTCATCGTTCGCGCCCGCATGCTTGAAGACGCCGCGCTCCGCCATCTTCTCCATCGCCTCGACGCCCTGGTTCGCAGCCACCTTCACCAGGGGCAGGCCGGTCACGTCGCCGATGATGAAAATGCCGCGCACACTCGACTCGAAGCGGCTGTCGATGATGGGGAGAATCTCTTGCGGGGGGACGGTGGCGACGTAATCTTGCTTGCCGCCTTTGGACTTGTTCGGCGGCGGCTTGCCCCCCGATTCGGCTACAGCCATTGCGGCTTCTCCTTGTACTGCTCGTACCCGGCACGGCACCGAACAGGCCGTAGAGGAGCCCGCCCGCTGCCTTGCACTGCATCATTAATCCACAGCGCGGGCTGGTTCATGTCAGGGTAACACGATGCCAGAAGAGCGCCCAGCGTTTTCGGGCCTCGCGCGGTGTTTCAGTGTGTAGCGTTTTGAACCACTCGGCGGGGCTGTGGGACCATACAGTGCCGCCCTGTGCGATGCAGCAGGCGGCGGAAGGTACCGAGTGGGCGGTGGCGTCCGGCTCGGGTTTCCGGCGCAACGACCTTACGGAGACCGTTATGGCTGTCACTGACGCGCCAACGGGCCTTGAATCCGAGGCCATCCAGCGCGGGCACACCCTCGCACTCGAGCAATTGCGGGCGTGTTGTACGGAATATGGCTACCTGGCCAGTACGACCGAGCTGAACAACTATCGCCGTATCTGGGCACGCGATGGCTGCATCTGCAGCTTGGCCGCGCTGATGACGCGTGAGTCGGACCTGGTGGCCGGGGTGCGCGCCACCCTGGAAACGCTGCTGGCTTACCAGGGGCCGCACGGCGAAATCCCCAGCAACGTCGAGCCACTGAGCGGGCGGGTCAGCTATGGCGGCACCACCGGCCGCGTAGATGCCAACCTGTGGTTCATCATCACCTGCGGTGAATACTGGCGGGTGACGGGCGACGACGCGTTTCTCGAGACCGTGCTCGAGGCCATCGAGCGGGTGCGCTTTCTACTGGGTGCGTGGGAATTCAACAGCCGCGGACTCATCTATGTCCCTATTGGCGGCGACTGGGCCGACGAGTACATCCAGAATGGCTATGTGCTGTATGACCAGGCGCTGTATTACCAGGCGCTGCGCACGGTGCTGGCCATCCACCGCCACACGCACCAGTCGACCAACCATCAACTGCGCGAGCGCGTGTCGCGGTTGCGCCACCTGATCGCGCGCAATTTCTGGTTCGACCACGACGACGACGCGCCGGAAGATGTGTACCACGAGATCATTTATCAGAAGGGGCGCAAGGCCGCACCGCGTACGGCGCACTGCTACTGGATGCCGTTCTTCTCCCCGGCCGGCTATGGCTATCGTTTCGACGCGCTGGCCAACGCCATGGTCTCGCTCGTCGGTGTGTCGACCAAGCGCCAGCGTATGATTGTGGATGCCTTCATCGATGAGAACGTGGTGCACCAGGACATCATGTTGCTGCCGGCTTTCCACCCCAGCATTACCCCGGTCGACACCGACTGGGAAGACCTGCAGATGACCTTCAGCTACACCTTCAAGAACAAGCCGCACGAGTACCACAACGGTGGGCTGTGGCCGATGGTCACCGGCTTCTATGCCGCCGACCTTGCGCAGCGCCGCCAGACGGACCGGGCAATCCGCTATCTCGAGGGGCTGCACCGCGCCAATGCCCTGGTCTTTGAAGATGTCGAGCACTGCTTCCCCGAGTTCCTGCACGGCACTTCCTTCGAACCCGGCGGCACCATGAAGATGGGCTGGAGTGCGGCCGCGGCCGTGATGGTGTATGAAGCACTGCGTGGGCGGCGTGTCTTTCAAACGCCGCAATTGAACGCAGCCGGAGAGCCTCTGGAAACTGCGGAATGGTGAAGCGGGCCGACCGAACAACGGAGCAATAAACATGGGCAGTGGGGTGAGTCGTCGTGAGTTTCTGGCCTCGGCGGCCGCATTCAGTACCTTGCTGTCGGGCGGTAGTGTGTCGCGCGCATACGCCGCCAACGACACGATCACGATTGGCGTGGCCGGTATGGGGGCGCGCGGGCGCGATCACGCACGCATGTTCGCCTATACCGAAGGCTGCTATGTGAAGACCGTCTGTGACCCCGATGCCAACCGGGTCGGCCGCATGCCCGACCAGCTCGCGCGGATTCAGGACAAGCCCGTCGGCGGGGTGCAGGACATGCGTGCGCTGTTCGACGACCCGGACATTGACGCCGTGTGCATTGCCTCCTGCGACCACTGGCATGGCCTCGGCACCATCTGGGCGTGCCAGGCCGGTAAAGATGTCTATGTCGAGAAGCCGGCTTCGCACAATGTGTGGGAAGGCCGCAAGATGATCGAGGCCACCGCGCGCTACGGGCGCGTTGTGCAGGTGGGCACGCAGAACCGCATCGCGCCCTACATTCGTGCCGCGCGCGAGCAGATTGCCGCGGGCAAGCTGGGCGATGTGCCGCTCATCAAGGTGTACAACATGAAGCCGGGCGGTCCCTTTGAACTGCCGCCCGACGAAGAGGTGCCCGAAGACGTCGACTATGACTTGTACCTGGGCCCTGCGCCGCAACGCCCCTTCAACCGTGCGCATTTTCACCGGGGCTGGAAGAAGTTCTGGGCCTATTCCGGTGGCGACATGGCGGACGACGGCTTCCACCAGATTGATATCGCGCGCCTGCTGATGGGCGACCCGCCTGCCCCGCGCGCCGTACACGGGATGGGCGGCGTGGTGGCGTTCGGCGACGCCCGTGAAGTGCCGGACACACAAGTCGTGAGCTATGACTTCGGCGATTGCGTGATGACCTTCGAGCTGACACAGTTCGCGCCCTACATGCGCAAGACTTCAAGCGAGATTCGCCAGTCCGATACCTTCCCCAACTGGCAGATGAACGCCACGCGCGTCGAGGTACACGGCACCGAACAGATGATGTATGTGGGGCGGCATGGTGGCGGCTGGCAAATCTACGCCGACGAAGAGCGGTTGACCGCACAGGAGTATGGCCGCGACGCCACCCGCATGCTGCGCGACAATTTCCTCGACTGCGTGCGCACGCGCGAGACGCCGTTCAGCGACATCGAACAAGGCCACGCTGGCGCCGTGCTGGTGCACCTGGGCAACCTGGCCACGCGCCTCGGTGGGCGCCGCCTGGAATACGACCCTGCGACCGAGCAGATAACGAACGACGAAGAAGCCAGTGCCAACGAATTGATGCGCCGGGACTACCGCGCGCCGTTCACGATACCGGAAGAAGTGTGATGCAATGTCTCTCGATAGGCCTTGTCGCTTGTTGCCTGGCCAGCCTGGCTGCGGCTGAGGCAAATGATGCGCCGGACACGGCGCCGGGTGCGGGCTACAACGTGGCGGTGTTGTTGTTCGACACCCTGCGCGCCGACCATCTGGGTTGCTACGGCTACGAGCGTGCGCATACGCCTGCCTTCGACCGCCTGGCCGCAGAGGGCATCCGCTTTGACTACGCCTATTCCGCTTCCTCCTACACGCGCGAGGCGGTGGTCACACTCTTTACCGGCGAGTGGCCCAGCCAGGGCGGGCACGATGGCTGGTGGGTGAGTCCCGCGCCCGAGCGCACCACGCTGGCCGAGGCCTACGATGCCGCGGGTTATACCACGGGCCTGTTCAGCAACAGCCCGCTGCTGCGGCTCGAAGGGTTTCACGCCGGCTTCGACGAAGTGGACGTGGTGGGTGGCGGCTGGGCGGTCAGCCAGCGCAGCTTGAGC
>CAYMLC010000140.1:3345-8060 GCA_964390765.1 uncultured Nitrospirales bacterium | reverse complement strand
GCACGAGTTGCGTGCGGTCGACCAACTGCGCCTGCTCGCCCAGCGCCGCGCGCCAGACCGCCACGGCGAGTGCGGGGTCGCCGAAGGTACCCAGCAGGTCGCCGTCCTGCCGAACCACCAGTTGGCCCTCGCCGTCGACCGCCATGGTGAGCACCGAGGTATCGGTAAAGTCTTTCGTAAAGCACGTGGTGAAGGCGTCGCGGTCGGGCCCATCGTAGCCGGCATTATCGAGGTTCTGCCGCCACGAGGCCTGAATGCCGCGTGCCGGCACATCGACGGTGCCGTAGAAGCGGATGGCCTTGGGCGCATCGGCCGTCTGCCAGTGCGTCAGCCGCTCGGCGATAGTACCGTCAACAGCATCGGCAGGCTGCGCGTAGTGGGCCATCACGTAGGCCACCCGGCCGAGATAGCGGCGGATCGCCGCACCCGTCAAGGAGAGCGTTTCGCCCTCTACCGCGATCTGAGTCGGCAGTTCTTCTTCGGTAGTGGGCTCGACGTAGGTCGTGTCCGCCAATGTGGCGCTGAGGGTGGCGACGGCCAATAGTGCGGCAGCGATCATGCCGTAGTCTCCTTGTGGTTGCCTGTGCTAGCGTGAAAAACGAACCCTGGTAACCAGCCATTCCGCGGGCACTGCGCCGCGGTCAAGGAAACGTCCCGCATGCGCCGATACCTGCCCACTTCCGAACAGTGCTTCATCTGTGGCGAAGCCAATGCCGCCGGCCTGCAAACCCGCTTCTACGTCGAGGGCGAGAGCGTCTGCATGCCGCTTACCGCACGCGCCGAGCACTGTGGTTATCCCGGCCGCGTGCACGGGGGCGTGGTGGCCGCCGCACTCGACGAGTGCATGGGCTGGGCCGCAGCCCGCGCCATTCAGCGTATGTGTGTTACCGGTGATTTGCGCGTGCGTTACGTGGAGGGCGTATTGCTGCCGGGCGAATATGTGGTGCGTTCAGAAGTTGAGCGCGCCAACCGGCGACTGGTCTATACCGTCGGCAAGGTCGTCGATCCCGACGGCAAGCTGTACGCGCGCGGCGAGGCCAAGTTCTTTCCGCTCAGCCGCGAGCAGACCCTCAAGGTCGATGCGGCGCTGAACTACCGCGGCGACGAAGAGCGCGTCTTCGCAGGGCTGCACGACGAAGGAAAGGAGTAGTTGCCGATGGTGCCACTTGGTATGGAGTATTGACGCTTCATCCGGACTGGGCACCTGTCGGGCCACGCGGCTCCCCCACCATTTGCGTATGGTCCTGAACCACGCGCCGCGTCACTGGCGTGCAAGCCCCCAACAGATGCTCAATACGCGCTGGGCCTACGCGCCGATTCAATCGGTGAGATTGGCGATTGATGGTCTTGCTAGGGGCCGGCGTAGGGGTCGAAGGTAGCGGGCGTGTTGGTAAAAATAAGTCCGAGGATGTCGAAGAAGCTGAGGTTGCCCTCTTCGACAATCGCGCTCGAGACGAGCGCCGCTTCCTCGGGTGGGGCCTGGGCAAACCAGTTGTCCATCTCGTTGAGTAACGTGGTCAGTTCATTGAACCCACGTTCGAGCAAGGCATAACTCTCACTCAGCAACGCCTGATTCTCGGGCGCCAGCACGCGCTCGAGCGCGGCCAGGGCCTGCTGCTGTGTCTCAAGACCTGCCAGGCGTTCGTGCGCGAAGGCGGCACCGGCGTCGACCTGTTCGCCCAATTCCAGCGCGGCACCATAGAGCGCCTCGGCGGTGGCGGTGTTGCCCATCGCCTCGTGCTGTGCGCCGTGTTCGAGCAGGCGTTGGCCCAACCCGCTGAGCGCCGCGTACTCGCCGGTCCCCGCCACAGATGCTGCCAACACGTCCGCGGTAGGCGCCGATACGCCCGACGCCTCGAGTGCGGCCGCGTGCGCCTGCGCATCGAGCACGCTGAAGCGATAGGCCGTCGGCTGATCAGCGGCCGCGTCCAAGAGCGCGAGGGCAGAATCGAGGTTGCCCCGGTCCAGTTGCTGGGCGGCATGCAGGTAGTTCGGCAGGGCGTTGTCGGGATCGAGGGCGCGCCAGGCGTCGAGATGCACGGCAGCGGCCGCGCTGTAGCCATGCATATCGGCGAGGGCATATTGCACATAGGCATTGTCGGGGTTGGCGGCGGCCAGCGCTTCCAACTGCGGTATCGCCTCGGCCGGCGGCAGAAAACGCAGCAGACCGGCCAGCGCCTCTGGCGAGGGTGCCTCGTCTATGAGGGTGCGTGCCTGGCCGGGCGTCAGCGAAGCCAGCGCCTGCAACTGTGCAACAGCCGCCAGATGGGCCGCGCCGCGGTCATCCCAAGGCGCTACCGAGCGGCGCGCTGCCAGGGCCTCTTCAATGGCGACATCCTTCACGCGCGAGGCCATGCGCGTTGCTTCACCGGGGCGTGCGGGGGCGCCGGGCGCGTCTTCGGGGCGGTCCGGTGGCCGCAGCGCGGGGGGCCGTTCGTAGCGCTGGGGCAGCGACCCAGCATCCGAGGTTGCAGCTTGGCGCTCACCCCCATCGGTAGCGCTTGGCGAATCCGTTGTCGTGGCGACTTGCCCGCCCTCTGGCCCGCGGTCGGCACCACCTTGCACCACCAGCCACAGCCCGGCCACGGCCAGCACCGATGCCGCCATCAGCAGGGCACCCGCGACCATGCGCTGTGGCCGCGCAGCCGGCCTGCGTTGCACAATCCGGGGCGTCATGCGGCTGTGGGACTGACCCACCTGCGCCCAGACCGCATCGCGCAGATCGACGGCCGGCGCATCGGCGGCCAGTTCGTTCCCCAATTCCTGAAGCTCGTCTTCCAGCCGGCGCAATCCCTGCCACGTGGCCTGGTGCTCGGGCGTCTGCGCGGCAGCGGCAGCCAGCCCGCGCGCACTTTCCGGGGTTGCCGCACCAGCAAGGTAGGCCGCCAGCGCTTCGTCAAAATCGGCCGGGGCTTCGGGCAGGTCACCCGCACGCCAGGCGGCCAACACGCCTTCGCGCAGGTCCACCTCCGCGGCCGCGTCGTCGAGCGCGCCCCCGGTCGCGCGCAGTGCCGCCTCGATGGCGTCCAACTGCCGCAGCATGTCGCACAGGTGCGGCTCGTGCTCGAGACGTGCCTCGAGCGTGTCGACGGCGTGCGGGTCCAGCGCACCTTCACGGTAGGCCAGCAGCAGGGGGCCGTCGTCCCACGGGTGGCCCGCAGGCGCTGTGTCCGGTAGACGCTGCAGTACGGAATCGCGCAACCAGACCTGCGGCGCATCGCGCAGCAGCGCATCGCCCAACTCGGTCAGCGCACGCTCGAGTCCGGGCTGTGCCGCGCCGCTATGTGGCCGGTGCCGGTCCACGCGCTACACCTCGTCTATCCACTCGGCGCACGTGTCGCGCAGACCACGCAGAATACGGTGCAGGCGCGTGCGCACCGCGCCTTCCGTGCTGTCGATGATTTCGGCTATCTGCTTGGCTGGCATCTTCTGGAAGTACCGCAACACGACAATCTCGCGGGCCTCTTCCGGCAGCGCGTCGAGCGCGGCCAACAAGCGTTGCTTGCGCTCATCGGCCATCAGCAACTCGGCGGCCCCGTCGTCGGGCGAGGCCAACACCATGCCGTCTTCGTCGCGTGCCGAACTCGCGTACTCCTCCAGCGTCTCCATCGTCACCGCCCGTTTTCGCTTCAGTTCGTTCAGACACAGGTTCCGCGCAATGCACAGAAGCCACGGCTTGAAGCGGCGCTCGACGTCGAAGCGGTCGCGTGCGGCATAGACCCGCAGAAAGGTTTCTTGCGCGGTCTCGCGGGCCAACTCGACATTACGAAGATAGTGCAGACAAAAACGGAATACGTCGTTCTGGTACCGCTCGACCAGGGTGCCCAGGGCGTCGTTCTCGCCCTCGCGCAGCGCGGCCATCAACTGTTCGTCGGACACCGGTTCTATCGTGTCCATGTGCGCTCTCGCACGGTGCAGGCGGGGCGGCGGCTACCCGCCGCACCATCTGCGCCTAAACTACCGCTGTCAGGAGGATTCGTCACAGGAAAAGCTCGAATTGTTGGAACCCCTTCCAGCGCCATTCTACGGGCCGCTCGGAGAGAGGGCAAAGGGCCAGCCACCACCTCGCCGCATCAGGCGCGACGGCGCGTGCTCACGCTCAACAACTGCGCCATGTTTGCGCGGACCTCGAGCCATGCCAACGCGCGCTGGCAATCGGGATGTGCTGCTTCGCGCTCGCGAAATTCGCGCGGATGAATGCGGCGGCGGCCGGTCGGGCCCGATGCAATACCCAGGTCGGCATGCAGCATTTCGTGGAAGACCACGAAGCGTACCAGGTAGTCCGGTACAACGGGGCGGTCCAGGTGCGGGTGAATCCGGATCAGGTGGTCGTCGGCGCAATAGCTGCCCAGACGGATGCTCGTGCGTGGCGGGCGCGTGGGCCGGCGGCCCCAGGTGATCTGCGCATCGACCCGTTCGCCGAAGTGGCGCGTGTTCTCGCTGGCCATCACGGCGGCCAGGTCGAAGCAGCGGCCCTGTGTGCGCAGGCGCGGGCGGCGGCTGGGCGTAGCCTGAATGCGCCCGCGCTGTTCAGCGATGAACGCGTCGATGGTCTGGCCGGCCCGTGCGTCTTTCGGGGTGCGCAACCACGTGGCCAGCGCCGCACGCACGTGGGCGGGCGCGTCGGCGAACACTTCATGCAGGCGCAACTGTGCCGCACTGCCACCATGCGGATAGCGCACCGACAACACCGTGCTGCGGTTGCGCGTCAGCGT